>CAYQDT010000775.1:0-2705 GCA_964416225.1 uncultured bacterium | reverse complement strand
GGCAGGTCGACGCCGGGACGGTGAAGCTCCACAGCCGCCGGGAGATGCTGGACCTCGTCATCATCGACGGTGAGGCCCGGGGCGTCATCATCCGCAACCTGATCACGGGAGAGCTGGAAACGTACCTCGGAGACGCGGTGCTGCTCTGCACCGGCGGCTACGGGAACGTGTACTACCTTTCCACCAACGCGGTGAACAGCAACGTGACGGCTGCCTGGCGCTGCCACAAGCGGGGCGCGCTGTTTGCGAACCCGTGCTTCACGCAGATCCACCCCACCTGTATCCCGGTGAGCGGTGAGCACCAGTCCAAGCTCACGCTGATGAGCGAGAGCCTCCGCAATGACGGTCGGGTATGGGTGCCCAGGAAGAAGGGGGATTCCCGGGCCGCCGGCCAGATCCCCGAGGCGGAGCGGGACTACTTCCTGGAGCGGCGCTATCCGAGCTTCGGCAACCTGGTCCCGCGCGACGTTGCCTCTCGAGCGGCGAAGTCCGTGTGCGACGAAGGGCGCGGGGTGGGAGAGACCGGTCTCTCCGTCTATCTCGACTTCGGAGATGCGATCAAACGGCTGGGCGTGAACACGATCCGCTCTCGCTACGGAAATCTCTTCGAGATGTACGAGCGGATCACCGGTGAAGACGCGTACCAGAGCCCAATGCGGATCTATCCCGCCGTCCACTACACCATGGGTGGACTCTGGGTGGATTACCACCTGATGAGCACCATTCCCGGGCTGTTCGTCCTGGGAGAAGCGAACTTCTCCGACCACGGCGCCAACCGCCTGGGCGCCAGCGCGCTCATGCAGGGGCTGGCGGACGGCTACTTCGTGATCCCCTACACGCTGGGCGACTACATCGCGAATGCGCGGCTCAACCGGGTGACGACCGACCACGACGCCTTCAAGGAGGCGATCGCCAACGTCTCGAGCCGGACGCAGCGCCTGCTCTCCGTCAAGGGGAAGCGGACGCCGCGCGAGCTGCACCGGGAGCTCGGTCACGTGATGTGGGACTATGTGGGCATGTCTCGCAACGAAGAGGGACTCAACTATGCCCGCAAGCGGATCGGCGAGCTGCGCGCGGAATTCTGGCAGAACGTCTACGTGCCCGGCGAAAATGGCGACTACAACCAGTCCCTGGAGTACGCCGGCCGGGTGGCGGACTACATGGAGTTCGCGGAACTGATCGCGCTGGACGCGCTCAACCGGCGTGAGAGCTGCGGCGGGCACTTCCGCGAAGAAAGCCAGACGGAAGAGAACGAGGCGCTGCGGGACGACGAGCATTACGCACACGCCGCCGCATGGGAGTTCACGGGAGATAACAAGGAGCCGGCGCTCCACCGGGAGCCGCTCCAGTTCGAATACGTGCATCCCGGCCAGCGAAGCTACAAGTGATGCTTCCGCGCCGGGTCGCTCACCCTGCGGAAATACAGCAAGGCTGATCCATGAAGCTCAAGCTATTGATCTGGCGGCAGGCCGGGCCCGACGCGCCCGGCAAGATCGTGGAATACATCGCGGACGACGTCTCTCCGGACATGAGCTTCCTGGAGATGCTGGACGTGGTGAACGAGGGTCTCCTCAAGAAGGGGGAGGACCCGATCGCCTTCGACTCGGACTGCCGCGAGGGGATCTGCGGGATGTGCAGTCTGGTCGTGAACGGCATCCCGCACGGGCCCGAGCGCCGGTCGACCGTTTGCCAGCTCCACATGCGGCACTTCAAGAACGGCGACACCATTGTGATCGAGCCGTGGCGCGCGCGAGCCTTCCCGGTGGTGAAGGACCTGGTGGTGGACCGAAGCGCGCTGGACCGCATCATCGCCGCCGGCGGGTATGTCTCCGTGAATACGGGTGCCCCGCCGGACGCCAACTCGATCCCGATTCCAAGAGATGTCGTGGAAAACGCCATGGACTCCGCAGCGTGCATTGGCTGCGGCGCCTGTGTGGCCGCCTGCAAGAATGCCAGCGCCGCACTCTTCACCAGCGCCAAAGTCTCGCACCTCAACCAGCTCCCGCAAGGGCGCGTCGAGGCGGAGCGGCGGGTGGTCCGGATGGTGGAGCAGATGGACGCCGAGGGCTTTGGAAGCTGCTCCAACGAGGGCGAGTGCGAGGCGGTCTGTCCGAAGGCGATCCCCATTACCAACATCGCCCGCATGAACCGCGACTACATCAAAGCGTTCCTCAAGTAGCGACCATCCAGCGCGGAGGCGCCGCGCACGCCGTGACGCCGTGGTGGGAGGGGTCGCTGGGACTGTGATACGGTTCCCACGGCCCATCCTGCGTCACCGGCCACACCGGATGTCCGCACGCTCGCGGCCCGGTACGGGAGCGCACGGTCCGCACGTGCTTCGATCTCTCCCCATGGGTCAGCCGACTCTTACCATCGATCACCCGAAAGCCAGCATGAGTACCCGGACAGAAACGGATTCCATGGGCGCCATCGAAGTGCCCAGCGAGGTCTACTACGGCGCGCAGACGGCACGTTCGCTCCAGAACTTCCGCATCGGCTCCGAGAGGATGCCGCGGGAGATCATTCGCGCGATGGGGATCTTGAAGAAGGCGGCGGCGCAGGCGAATCACGAGTTGGGGCTCCTGAGCGCCGAGCTCACGGAGCTGATCGTACGCGCGGCGGATGAGGTGATCGAGGGGAAGCTGGACGCGCACTTTCCGCTCGTGGTCTGGCAAACCGGCTCCGGCACGCAGAGCAACATGAAC
>CAYQDT010000774.1:0-2707 GCA_964416225.1 uncultured bacterium | reverse complement strand
GGACCGGCGCGGCCTTAGGCATCGGCTCCGGAAGCGCCGGCGGGACGAGGCGCTGCCGGGCGAACGAGAACAATGTCGGGAGCACGGCGGCAGCAAGCACCACCAGGTAGTCCGGCCCGCCCAGCGCGGCCCCATGGAGCAGCGTGCGGAGAGGCGCCCAGTGGTTCATCGCCACCTGCAGACCCGCGGCGGCGGCCACACTGCCCCACAGCGCGCCATGACGGCGCGCCGACGACCGGTGGACCATTCCGCTTTGTGCGAGTGCATAGAGCGACTCCCCGATGCAGAGGGCGGTAAACGCCACGGCGGTGGCCACGGGACCCGCACCATACTGCGCGACCCCCCACAGGTAGACCGCCAGCACCGATCCGGCCATGACCGCGCCGTCCGCCGAGAGGGCGCGCCAGTCTCGCCGATCCAGCACGGGCGTGTCCGCCTTCCGCGGCGGCTGCCGCATCACGTCTTCGTCGGTCGGCTCCATCACCAGTGCGAGCGCCGGCAGAACGTCCGTCACCAGGTTCAGCCAGAGGATCTGCACGGGGTGGAACGGAAATGGAATCCCCACCACCAGCATCACTCCGGCGAGGATCAGGTCCGCGACGTTCGTGCTGACGAGATACCGGACGGCCCGCCGGATATTCGCGAAGATCATCCGCCCCTGCTCGACCGCCGCCACGATGGATTCGAAGTCATTGCGGCTCAGGACCACGTCCGCGAGTTCCTTCGCCACGTCGCTCGAGCGAGTGCCCATCGCGATCCCGACATCCGCCGCTTTGAGAGCCGGGCCGTCGTTGATCCCGTCGCCGGTCATCACCACGACTTCGCCTTTCGCCTGGAGGGCCTGGACAATCCGCAGCTTATCGCGTGGGGAAACACGGGCGTAGATCGCCGTCCGCTCCAGTGCCCGGCCGAGCGCCTCCCCCTCCAATTGCTCGAGATCCGCCGCTTCGAGGACGGCGCCCTGCGCCCCATCCAGGCGGAGCTTGCTCGCGACCGCCAGCGCGGTGCCTCGCTGGTCTCCCGTGAGAATGACGGTTCGCACACCGGCACGCCGGCAGCGGCGAATCGCCTCGGCCACGCCGGGACGGATTGGGTCTTCGAGGCCCACCAGCCCGAGCCAGGTGAGCTCCTCGAGGGGAACAGTGTCGCCTTCATCGTCCGCGTCCGGCGCGGGGCCGTCGAACCGCTTCTCCGCCAGCGCCAGGACCCGAAGGCCGGCGGCGGACATCCGGTGGTTCGCATTCAGGCACCGGATCCGCTCGTCATCCGTAAGCGGCACCCGGTTCCCGCTCCCATCCAGGCGGGTGGTGCAGCGCTCCAGCACCGTATGCGGAGAGCCCTTCACCGCCAGGAGGCGGCCCTGCGCATCCCGGTGAAAGGTGGCCATGCGGGCCTGGCCCTCGGCCCGGCGGATGGTGTGCTCCACGGGAGCCTCGCTCCGCAGCGCAGTGATTGAAAACCCGGCGGCACGTGCCGCAAATAGCAGCGCGCCTTCGGTGGGGCTGCCGCTCACCGAGAGCACCCCGTTTTCCCGCAACAATCTCGCCTCGCTGCAGAGGGCGCCTACCCGCAGCATCGCGTCCATCGCCGGCTCCTCGCGCGGGTCGATCGGCCAATCCGCCCGGAAGAACCGTCCGCGCTCCCCTTTCCCGGCTTGTTCATACCGCACTGATATGCCGTCATACCAGTACTCGGAGACCGTCATCTCGTTCAACGTAAGGGTTCCGGTCTTATCCACGCAGAGCGTCGTAACACTGCCGAGCGACTCCACCGCGGGCAGCTTCCGGATGATCACCTCGCGCCGGAGCATCCGCCGCGTGCCGATCGCCAGCGCGGTGGTCGCGATGGTCGGCAGCGCCTCCGGAACGGCGCTGACGGCCAGCGAGACGCTGTTCTGCAGCGTTTGCAAGAGCGAGTAGCGGCGAAGCAGGCCGACGCCGAAGAGCGTCCCGCACACGCCGGCCGCACCGAATGCCAATCGCTTACCGAGCTCGTCCAGGTGGATCTGGAGCGCCGTACGCGGAGCCCGAGTCTCACCGACCATCGCCTGGATCCGACCCAGCTCCGTGTCGCGTCCCGTGGACATCACCACGGCGCGGGCGCGGCCGTCGACCACCGCCGTTCCCTGGAATACCACATTTCGGAACGCGTGGAGCGCGCTCGGAGGAGGCGTCGCCTCGCCGGACTTGAGCACCGGGTGGCTCTCACCCGTGAGCATCGCCTCGTCGATCAGCACGCTCCCATCGATGATCCGCGCGTCCGCGGGGACCAGATCCCCCGCGATAAGGCGTACGACATCGCCGGGCACGAGCTGTGCCGCGGAGACAGTCAGCGGCGAGCCGGAGCGCAACACATTGGCCCGCGGGTATCCGAGGTGGCGGAGGGCATCGATTGCAGCTTCAGCGCGCCGCTCGGTAACCAGGCCGATCGCCCCATTGAGCACCAGGACGGCTCCGATGACGGCCGCGTCCGCCACCCCGGTGGTCACGGCGGCCACCACGGCCCCGGCCGCCAGCATGAGCGTCGGGACCGAAACGAGCTGCTCTTTGAGGATCTCCGCGATCGGACGGCGCCCGTTGAGATCGATCCCACGGGGCCCAAGCGTGGCGGCCCTGCGGTCCGCTTCCTCCTGGGTGAGACCCGCGGGGGTGCTCTCCAATCCCACGAGCACGTCGGGAACGGCGGCCTCGGCCAGCCAGCGGTACGC
>CAYQDT010000773.1:0-2709 GCA_964416225.1 uncultured bacterium | reverse complement strand
GTCGGAGGCAGCCCGTGCAGGTCGAAGGTGGCGCGGCGGATCAGGGTGGTGCGGTCGGCGGGCGGGTTCGGCCGGATGCCCTCCGATTGGAGCTTCGCAATGAGGAACCGGTCGATCGGATTCTTCATTGCGGCGCCCGGGACCGGCGGGAGCGGCGGCGCCTTCACCGGCCGGAACGCCCACCACCGGCCGTCGGCCGCGGCGCTTGCCTGGGCCGGATAGGGAGCGCCGCCGGCAATCCACTTCCGCAGCGTCTCCACGTCGGCATCCGGCAGGCCGCCGGTGGGCGGCATCTGCGGCTTGATCTGTCCGGAGACCATTTTGATCAGCCGGCTGGCAGCCGCCTTACCCGGCACGATGGCGGGCCCGTGCGCCCCGCCTTTCAGCGCAAGCTCTTGGGTGCGCAGGTCCAGAGCGGAAAGCCGCGATCCCTCGCCGTGGCACTTGAAACAGTTCTTCTGCAGGATCGCGTAGGCACGGGTGCTATCCCCGCCGGCCGCTGCCGGCCCGGGTGCCCCAGCGGCCCACCCCTGAAAAAGAGGAAGGTAGAGCGCAGCCAGCAGGAAGCCGGCGCCGGAGACGCTTCGTCGAGAACTCCGCATTCGGTCCATTTGCAGCTCGATCCGGGCCGCCGACGGCTCCGCTGCTCTTTCAGCGGGTATACCCAAAACGACCCGGAGAATAGGACAATGCAACGCGGCGAATGTTTCACGCTGGAACTGGATGGATTGCCGGGGGCGGCATTCGGGCGGCGGAGACGAGCACCCCCACGGGCCCGCGCGTCGATGACCCCGTTCGGATGGAAACGCTCAGCCGGGATGGGCACCCTGCTCCGCGCGGAGCAGCCGCTGCACCTGCGGCGCCCGGTTCACGTCGACAGCCCGCTCCGGCGCTCCACGACCCTCCCGGCAAGCCGTGGGTGCGGGCCCGCCGCGGGCGCAAACGCGGCGCGGATTGCGTTTCAGTCGTCCCAATGTTAGAATGGCACGGCTCCGGAGCCCTTTCACGCACGCGCGTCCGCAGACGCTTTCCAGTTCGCCCAGCCGCCAACGCTCCGGACTTGCCTCGGCCCGGCGATCCCTTGCCCGCAAACCGGGAAATTTCTATGGCAGCTCGACTCGAATCCGTCCGCAACGTGGCGATCATCGCGCACGTCGACCACGGAAAGACCACGCTTGTGGACGGCATGCTCCGTCAGGGCAACGTCTTCCGCGCAAACGAAGAGGTGCAGGACCGCGTGATGGACCGCATGGACCTCGAGCGGGAGCGCGGCATCACCATCATGGCGAAGAACACGTCCCTTACCTACGAGGGCGTGAAGATCAATATTGTAGACACCCCCGGCCACGCGGACTTCGGCGGCGAGGTGGAGCGCGTTCTCGGGATGGTCGACGGCGTGCTCCTCCTCGTGGACGCGGTGGACGGGCCGATGCCCCAGACCAAGTTCGTCCTGACCAAGGCGCTGGCGCTGGGCCTCAAGGCCGTGGTGGTGATCAACAAGATCGACCGCGCCGAGGCACGGCCGGATTGGGTGCTCGACCAGACCTTCGACCTGTTCGTGGCGCTGAACGCGACGGATGAACAACTCGACTTCCCGGTGGTGTACACGAAAGCCCTGGAAGGAACCGCGACCCTCGATCTGGCGGAGCCGGGGACGGATCTCCGGCCCCTGTTCGCGACGATCCTCGCGCACCTGCCGGGGCCCATCGCGGACGCGGATGCACCGTTTCAGATGCTGGTGACGTCGATCGACCACGACGCGCACCGTGGCCGGGTGGCGGTCGGCCGGGCCTTTGCCGGCAGGATCAGCCCGAACCAGCAGGTGGCGCACTTTGACCGGGACGGCGCGCGGCACAACGCGAAGGTGATCACCGTGTTCACCTACAACGGGCTGCGCCGCCAGGAAGTCCCGGAGGGATCCGCCGGGGACATCATCGCGGTGACCGGTATTCCCAACGTCAACGTGGGAGAGACGCTCGCCGATGCCGTATCCGGCGCCGCCCTGCCCGTCACGCAGGTGGAGGAGCCGACGCTCCGGATGTCGTTCGCGGTGAACACCAGCCCCTTCGCCGGACGCGAGGGCCAGTTTTGTACATCGCCGCACCTGCGCACGCGGCTGATGCGCGAGCTGGAGTCGAACGTCGCCCTGCGGGTGGACCCGACCGACAGCCCCGACGCGTGGCTGGTCTCCGGCCGCGGCGAGCTCCACCTGGCGATTCTCATCGAGACGATGCGCCGCGAGGGATACGAGCTCCAGGTCTCCCAGCCGGAAGTCATCTTCAAGGAGATCGACGGCCGCCTCTGCGAGCCGTACGAGCAGCTTTCGCTGGACGTGCCCGAGGAGTACCTGGGCTCCGTCGTCGAGCTGCTCGGACGCCGCCGCGCGGAGATGCAAAATATGAATTACCTCTCCAACGGTGACGTGCACGTGGAGTTTGTGATCCCAACCCGTGGTCTCATTGGCTTCCGCACGGACGCCATGACGGAGTCGAAGGGCACTGCCGTGATCAACACGGTCTTCGACGGCTACCGCCCCCACGCCGGCCCGATCCAGGGCGCCAAGGGAGGCTCCCTGGTGGCCACGGAGACCGGTCCGACCACGCCGTTCGGGCTGTCGAACGCGGAACCCCGCGGGCGGCTCTTCATCGGCGCGGGCGTGGACGTCTACGAAGGCATGGTTGTCGGGCAGCATGTTCGCGAGGGAGACCT
>CAYQDT010000772.1:0-2711 GCA_964416225.1 uncultured bacterium | reverse complement strand
GAGGGGGGCATGCCGCTGCGGACCTCCGCGCCCGTCTTCCGGGTGCTGAAGGAGGAGCGGGAGGAGCTGGACGACTGAGGCGCCGGCTGATGGGAGGAGCCGCGGAGGTTTCCCGCCGGGGATCCCTTTCCATGTTCGACCCTCAATACGCGTCTTCCGCGGGAGCTACCGCAGCGCGGAATGCTCCCCGGCCCCCGTCACCGCGAGTTGGGAAACCGCCGGTAGTGGGCCGACCGTTCATCCGGCCCCGTGACGACACGATGGCGTCCCGTTCCGCCAACCGCGAGAGGACCGCCTGGCGGATCCAGGTCCGGGGATGGAAGGCGGTGCTCCGTGAGAGGAACTGACGCTCAGGCACGGGCCGGTGTTCGGATCCGGCCGGCGGTCGACGACTCTTTGGGCCATGGTGCGCCTTTCCGTCCCACCGCATGGCAGGTGCCGCGGGCTTGAGAGTCATCGACGGTTCAGGGGACGTCCAATCGAGGTCCCGGTTCACGCTGCAGCGCGGTCTCCAGGCTTCCGTGCACCGCTGTTCCGGGAAGGCGAACACGCCCGCTTCACCGGGAGCACTCCGGTGGCGCTCCCCTCTCCGGGCGCGCCGGCGAGTTCTAGCCTTGAGTTTCAAAGAACGAAGGATCACTCCGCGATATTACTGAAAGTTGCTGGCAAACCTCCCGGTCCGCGGACCGAGGCAGCGGAGGCCACCTGATGAAGCAGACCCTGCACGAGGCAATCAGCGCCGGCGAGATCGCCGCCGTCGAGCAACTGCTGCGGAGCGGCGCCGATCTGCGGGCCGAAGACGAGAAGAGACGGACGCCGCTCATGCTCGCGGCGGGCGAGGGGCGGGTGGGGATCATGCGCATCCTGCTGGAGCACGGCGCGGCTCCCGCCGCGACCAACCGCATCGGCGCGACCCCCCTGCACACCGCGGCCGCGAGCGGGCAAGATGAGGCGGTCCGGATGCTTCTCGCGGCCGGTGCGGACGTCCAGGCGGCAGACCGGCGCGGCATGACCCCGCTCCTCGCGGCCGCGATGCGGGGGCACGGGACGACGGCGCGCCTGCTCCTGGAAGCCGGCGCCGATCCGAACGCGCAGCTGGGGGGCCGGCTGACTCCCCTGAAGGCCGCGGCGATGTTCAAGCGCCACGAGCTGGCGCGCCTCCTGCTGGAGCATGGGGCCGATGTGCACGCCGCCGACCAGGACGGCATCACCGCTCTTCACGACGCCGCGATGAAGAACGATCTGGTCACCGCCCGGCTGCTGCTCCAGGCCGGCGCGGACCCCAACCACGTGGGGGTGGAATTGGCACCGCTCGGCTTTGCGTTGGGTCTCAAGTACGCGGCGATGGTCGAGCTCCTGCTCGAATACGGCGCCGACCCGAAGGTCGGCTGCGGCGGCGTCCCGGCTTCCGTCCTTGCACTGGACAATCCGCACCTGCTTCGCCTGATCCAGCACGCCGAAGGGACGGATCTCCACCAGGCGGCCGGGGACGGGAACGCCGACGTCCTGCGCCGGGTTCTGGCGGAGGGCCCGGACCCGGAGCGCCAGGATGAGCACGGCCGGACCGCGCTGGTCCTCGCGGCGGAAGCCGGCCACGGGGAGTGTGTCACGCTCCTGTTGAAGCACGGCGCCGGCGTGAACACCCCCGACAAGCATGGCATCACTCCGCTGCAGGCGGCGGTCAGCCATGGCCGGCTGGAGGTGGCGGGGCAGCTACTCGAGCAAGGCGCGGATTACTCCGCGAGCAACCGCTGGGGACAAACCCCGCTCGGCACCGCCGCGATCCAGGGACGCCGGGACCTGGTGCAGCTCCTGGTCCGGGCGGGCGCCTCGCTGACGCCGGTGGACCGCGCCGCCCTGGGAGACGCCGCCGGCGTGCGACGCTGCCTGGAGAGTGGCGACGTCGAGACGCCGGATCGTGCCGGCAGGACCTTGCTGATCGGCGCGGTGGCGGGCGGGGATGCCGCCCTGGTCCGAGAGCTGCTGGAGCGCGGAGCGGATGCCGGCGCCGCCGACTCCACCGGCTACACGGCGCTCAAGTGGGCGATCTCGCGCGGACGGGCGGACCTGTCGACCCTGCTGCTGGATCACGGCGCGGACGTGAACCAGGTGACCGGCGGCAATGCCACGCCTTTGGAGCACGCCGCGATGCACGGCAATCTGGAGCTGCTGGGCCTCCTGAAGGAGCGAGGCGCGGACCTGAATGCCGGCGGCGGTACCGGCGCCATGCTGCACACCGCGATCCTCCTGGACCGTCTGGAGGTGGTCGACTGGCTCATCGAGGCCGGTTACCCGATTCAGCGCATCGCTGACTTCACCGAGTGGTTACAGCGGTTGGAGGCTGGCTTACGTGCCCTGCCGGATCGACAGCGCCAACACTCGATCCTGTGGGCATTGCCGTTGCACACTTCCCCTCCCGTGCACAATTCCAATACCTTCCAGCCCGCCGAACCGGTCCGCGGAACACCGGCGCCGACCAACCGGTTCCGTGCTGCCGTGCGAGAAGCGAAAATCGGCCCCGACAACGACATCCCGCAGATCTCGGCGCCGATCATCCTCAAATACGTCACCGACCTACAACAGCTCGGACTGCTCTAGCCCGCTTGAACCGAGCTCCTCAGGCCGCCGGACCGAATGCCTTAAGACGACGACCCGTAGCACGGAAGCCCTTGATCCCGCATGGCGCAAGCGGGTAGCGTAATGCTGCCAAT
>CAYQDT010000771.1:0-2721 GCA_964416225.1 uncultured bacterium | reverse complement strand
CCGGCGCCGCCCGCCTGAACCAGCCGGCCCGCATTACGCAGCGCTTCCTCCGGACTCACCTGGTACGTGAGGAACGGGAGGTCGGCAACCACCAGTGCGCGCGGATTGGCGCGGGAAACAGCTCCGGTGTGGTGGAGGACATCTTCCAGGGTGACCGGGATGGTGGTGGAATGACCCAGCACCACCATCCCCATGCTGTCTCCGACGAGGATCACGTCGACCCCCGCGGCATCCGCGAGGAGCGCGGAGGGGTAGTCGTAGGCAGTGACCATCGCGACTCGCTCGCCGCGAGCCTTCATGCGCGCCAGTTCCGGCGCGGTGATCACTTTCCTCTTCTCCATCGGCGCTGCCCTCGCACAGTTATAACCCGTGGCTCGAACGAATTCACCGAAGCGGGCGGAGCGGCCGTCGGCACCATGCTCGTTGGCCGCTTGGAATGCGGGTGAACGGACGCGACTCAGCCGGGAGCGAAAGCCCGCGCCGGAGTCCGCCGGCCACGAATGGAAAACGACGCCTCGGCGCCACACCGGCCGCTATAAGGCCCAGGAGGGACGGAAGAGGTCGCCGATAAACCAGCCGACCAGCATCCCGAGGAACAGAACATTGCCGCCGAAGAGCAGCGTCTCCGTCTGCGCGTCCGATGGCGAGAAGAAGGTAAAGGCGAACGTGAGTGCTGAGGCCACCGCAAAGACGGTGATGAGCGAGCGAGAGACCGCACCCTGGAAGGCGGCGGACCCGATGTAGACGAGCAGGGCGAGCGGCATCGAAAGGGCGGCGAGGAAGCCGAGGAGCAGCCCCAGCGGAACCCCGCGACCGCGCGGTCCCAAGCTGCTGTAAAACAGCTCCTCGTCGAACGGCCGGATCCAGATTCCCGCCGCCAGGGCGAGTCCCGCCAGAAGGCCGTCGAGGCCGAGCACGCAGAGGTGCGAGAGTGTCCAGTGGGGCACCAGCGGCCAGCCGAGGGCGGTCCGATCGACGCTGTGTCCCCAGAGCATCAGGAACAGGATCAGTGAGAAGCCGAAGGCGAGCGCGGCCATGCGGTAGCCGTTCCGCGCCGCCGGAGCCAGCGGGCCCCGAGAGCCGGCGGGGGGCGCGTGCATACCGGTGCCCGCGCCGGAGCGGATCGCCACGGCCCGGTTGAGCTTGCTCAGGATCATCCCCGGATGCCGGCTCATCTGCGCGGCGACCGTATAGTGCTCCACCGCCTCGTCGACTCGGCCCTGTCGCATGGCGATGTCGCCGAGTATATCGTGGGCCGCTCCCACCCGCGCGATGCGCAGGATGTCTTCGCAGGTGCGCTGTGCCTCGCGGAGGTGCCCCCGCGCGTAAGAGAGCTTCGCATCTTCCAGAAGGCGGTGAAGCTCCAGCCGCAGCTTCTCGCGCTCTCGCTGCGTCGCGGCCCCCACCGGGCCGGGAGGCGCCCCGTTCATCGGCCCCCCGGGCCGGGCGTGCGCCCCATTCGGCCGGGCCGGCCCCGGCCGGCCCGGCGGAGGCGGCGGGGCAGTCGCTTTCCGGGCGGCGGCGCGGCGAGCCTCGTCCCGGAGATTCAGGTCGTAGGCCGCCCTCCGGTTCGGATCGTTCAGGACCTCGTAGGCGCCGTTGATCCGGATGAACAGCTCGTGGAACTCCGGGCGGTCGCGGTTGCGGTCCGGATGATACTTGAGCGCCAACTCGCGGAAACGACGCTTGATTTCATCCGGAGACGCATCCTGGGCAAGCCCCAGCACCTCATAATGGGTCTTCCCCTCACTCACCCGCATCGCCTCCGCCCGGAGCCGGGGCATGGACCCCGTTCGGGCTGCCGCCGGGAAGGCTCCCCGGGGCACCGCCGCTCGAGACGCCGCCGTAGAAGCCGGTCCAGAAGCTGATGATCTTGATGGCTACCAGGATGGCCACGATCAGCAGCAGCACCACTCCGAGGATCACTGTTAACTGCACGGTCGCGTGCTGCGCTTCCTCCTCGTAGAAGGCAGCAGCCTTGTCCAGCATCTGGTCCAGATTACCGGAGGTCTCGCCGGTGGAGACCATTCCCAGGAACATGGGGGGGAAGAATCCGCTGGCGGTGAGCGCTTGCGTGATCGACACCCCGCGCTCGATCGCGGGGACGCAGCGCAGCGTGGCGCTCTCCAGCACATGGTTCCCGCACGTCTCTCCGGCCAGGGACACACTGGTCATGATCGGCACGCCGGCGCCGTAGAGGGCAGCGAGAGTGCGGGCGAAGCGGGCCACCGCCAGCTTTCGCACCAGGGGACCGATCACTGGGAGCACCAGCTTGAGCCGGTCGTAGCCCTCTCGGCCGGCCTGGGTGGTGAGCAGCGCCCTGACCATCAGGTAGAGCGGTATGCAGACCAGAGCGATGCCCTCCACCGTTCTCGCAACATCTACGAGGTACGGCACGATGCCGAGCAGGACGAGCGTGGGAATGGGCGGGATCAGGAGCAGTGCCAGCAGCAGGAGCTTCGGGTAGAGGGTCTTCTTCTTGATCTCCTGGCGGATGGCATGTTCCCGCTCCAGGTAATCGGCCAGCCGGTGGAAGATTTCCACCAGCAAACCGCCATACTCGCCCGCCTCGACCATGCGGCGCTGCATCTTTTCGAACAGCCAGGGGTAGCGCGCCATGGCTTCGGAGACGCGGCCTCCCGCCAGGACCTGCTGACCGATCGCCACGGCCGCGCGCCGGAGCTGCGCGTTCGGCGTCTGCGTAGGGTTGCCGAGCATCTC
>CAYQDT010000770.1:0-2722 GCA_964416225.1 uncultured bacterium | reverse complement strand
GGAGCCGGTCACCGAGTACGCGCCCGTCCAGAAGATCGGGGACGGCGCGCTGGCGATCCAGTATGAGTGGGGAGACGCGGAGAAGATCGGCCTCCTCAAGATGGACTTCCTCGGCCTCCGCAACCTGACGGTAGTGGACCGCTGCCTCAAGCTGATCCGGCAGCACCGCGGGGTGGAGGTGAACCTGAAAGAGGTGCCGTTCACGGACGAGAAGGCGTTCCGCCTGCTCCAGCAGGGGGAGTCGATCGGCGTCTTCCAGTTCGAGTCCAGTGGCATGCAGAAGCTGCTCCGCAACCTGAAGCCGGACCGCCTGGAGGACCTGATCGCGCTGGTGGCGCTCTACCGCCCGGGCCCGCTCCAGAGCGGGATGGCGGACGAGTTCGTTAAGCGGAAGCACGGGCTCAGCGAGATCCAGTATCTGCACCCCCTCCTGGAGCCGATCCTGAACAACAGCTACGGGATCATCCTGTACCAGGAGCAGGTGATGCAGATCACCATGGCGATGGCGGACTTCACGGCCGGACAGGCCGAGGGCGCCATGAAGGCCATGTCCAAGAAGAAGACGGACGTGATGGAGAAGCTGAAGCCGGCCTTCATCAACAACTCCGTGGCCAAGGGCGTGGAGCAGAAGATTGCGGAGCAGATCTACGACGTGATGTATAACTTCGCGTCGTACGGCTTCAACCTGAACCACAGCGCGGCGTACGCGGTCCTCAGCTACCACACGGCGTATCTCAAGGCGAACTTCCCGCACGAGTTCATGGCCACCAACCTCTCGTCCATCGTGGACAAGAAGGACAAGCTGGCCCTCTACATCAACGACGTGCGCCGGATGCAGATCCCGCTGCTGGCTCCGGACATCTGCGTCTCCGACGCGGAGTTCACCGTCGAATGCCGGGAGAACGGCGACGGGACCGCCGCGCCCTCCGCGATCCGCATGGGGCTCGAGGCAATCAAGAACGTCTCCCGGCCCTGTATCGAGGTGATTCTCAAGGCGCGCGCGGAGGGCGGCCCCTTCACGGATTTCGCGGACTTCATCACCCGCGTCTGCGGCACCCCGGAAGGGCAGACGATCTCCCGCACCGCAATCGAATGCCTGATCAAGGCGGGCGCCATGGACTGCTTGCCGGGCCACCGGGCGCAGTTCCTCCAGGCGCTGGAAGGCGCCATGGCCGCCGCCGCCAGCCACCGCCGCCAGCAGAGCATGGGGCAGAACTCGCTCTTCGACGGCGGCGATGAGGAGGACCTCACCGGCATCACGGTCCATCTGCCTGCCGTGCCGGAACTAAGCAAGCAGGAGGCGCTGGCGCTGGAGAAAGACCTGCTGGGGGTCTACGTCTCCGACCACCCGCTCAAGGAAGCCGCGGGACGCCTGCGGAGCGCGACCAACACCCTCGCCGCGGAGCTTCCGGAAAAGAAAGACCGGGAAGAGGTAACGGTAGGCGGGATCATCACGCAGCTCGTCCAGCGGACGACCAAAGACAATCGCCCGATGGCGAACGTGACCCTGGAAGATATGACGGGGCCGCTCACGGTGGTCTTCTTCCCCAAGAGCTACGAGAACTGCAAGGAGCACCTGGAAAAGGACCGGATCGTCATCATCAAAGGCCGGGCGAGCGTGCGGGACCGGATCGTGGAGGACGATGATACCCCGGCGGTGGTGGAGGTCCAGGGCGAGAGCGTCACGCCGATCGAGCAGCGGAGGGTCATCCACGTGCCGAGCATCCACGTGCGCCTCCGCGAGGCGCGCCGGCCGGACCTGATGGTCCTGCGCCAGCTCTTCGCCGCGAACCCGGGCGACGCCCGCCTCCTCTTCCATATCCAGAACAACGGCCGGGAGGAGCAGGTGCTCGCCGGCCTGCGCATCGGCATCAGCCAGAAGCTGATCGAGGAGGCACAGGCCGTCGCGAAGCGTGTAGGCGGGGACGTCTGGGTGGACTGAGCGCTCCCATTCGGCCGGCGGGGCACCTCGCCCGGAACCGCCGCTTCGATCGACACAGGCGCATCAAGTGCCCCCGCCCGATGCATCCCCTCCGGCGCCGTCGGCCATGGATCCGGCGCTCCCCCTGACCGGCGCCGGATCCCCTGTTTTGCGGTGCTCCGCGCGCAGGTTCGGTAGGTAGTCGATGCGGTAGCCGAGACGCCGGACGTCCACGCAGCAGCACCAGCACTCGCACCGACTCGGCTCCGTGCGAAATCGCACCTGCTGCAGCACGGAGCGGCGGAAGAGAACCGCCCCCATCGCTACGTGGGGCGCGGGGGAGGGACTCTCCCCCTGGTAGTCGATGCCGAGCGCACCGTAGTCCGGGTGCAGGGCCAGGGCAAACGCCAGGCGCTCGATCCCGCGCTCCGGCAGCACCACATCCCGGTCCAGAAACAGGACGTACGGCGCGTTTCCATGCTCCTTGGCCGCGTTCCGGGCGCGCGCAATCGTCTCCACGCGCCGCTCACCGGGCCGGCGGCGGCCCTCCGTGAAGAAATGCCGGAACTCGACGAAGCCCTGCCGGTCCAGCGCCGCAAGCGCCTCCGGCCACAGCGACTCGCCGGGAGCGAGTACGGTCAGAACATCCACCGCCATCAACGGTCGGGACCTCCACCTAGGCGGGCCGCGTCCAGCCCGCCGGTCGCCATCTGCGACCGGACCACGCTACTCCGCCGCCTCACCCGGCCCTTCCACCGCTTCACCTCGCTGCTCTTCCTCAAAGACCTGGGCTTCCTCATG
>CAYQDT010000769.1:0-2732 GCA_964416225.1 uncultured bacterium | reverse complement strand
CCTCTTGGCGGCGCGTAGCTATCTCGCCTCCTGGGCCCGCGGCGCGGATGCGGAGCTGTGGAAGCGCGCCAGTCCCCACGCGGTCGAGTATGCTCCGGACATGGACGCGTTCCGCCGGAATTGGCGCGCGCGGCCGGATCACGGGGCAGCGCCCGCGGGACTGGGAGAGAGCGTCCCGGAGCTGGATACCCGCTTCAGCCGCTGGGACACGCTGCTGCTGCTGGCCTATCCGCGCCTGCTGGCACAGGTGCGCTCGGGGCAGCAGGCGCGGATGCCGGGAGGCGGTGGCTTTCCGCATTCGGACGTCCTGGCGGGAAACGTCGCCGTGGTCCGGTATCGCGCGGGCGGCGTACCGTACCTGATGCTCCTGCACCGCCGCGACGGCCGGTGGGAGGTGGTGGAGCCCGCGCTGCGCGTCTAGCGGCGGGCCTGGTGGACCGCACGGATTAGCCGGCCGCCCCGCGGGTCAGTTCGTCTGCACTTCCTTCAACCGGCAGCGCACGGCGTCCTTTTGCGTCACCAGCACGGCGAAATCACGGGTGCTTCCACCGTTCAGGTGGGTCACGGAATCGCTCGCCACGCCCACGGACCCGCCATTCCGGTCCAGAAGATCATACGTGATCCGCACGAAGCGATACGGCTGCGGGGTCGGGTTCCGGATGGAGCCGCGAATCTCGCTGACGCCGCCGTCGCTGACCCAGGCCGCGCCGGAGATGGTCAGGCCGGTGCTCCCCAACGCGCTCTTTGGGGCGGGATCCACCGTCCGCGGGATGTTCCCCGGGTTAGCCGCCCCGATCGCCGTGGTGGCCTCGGCCGGCCCCGCCGTACCGCTGGCGGCCGGCGCGCCGGACCCTGAATTGCGCGGGCCGGGAACGCCTCGGGCCGCCGGCGGCGCTCCCGGTCCGCCGCGCAGCCGTTTGGCGGGGGGCACGTGGGAAAGCGCGGAGTCCTCGGGAGGGCGAATCCCTTGCGCGACGAGCCAGTCGCGCACCTCGGCAGGCATGGGTGCGTTGGCGGGCGCGCCGGAAGGAGCCGGTGCAGTGCCACGCCGGACCGGAGACTCCGCCCCGGCGTGCGTGCGGGCGGGCCGCTGCGGAACGAACAGGTCCAGCAGTCCGGCCAGCGCCACCGCGCCCAGCAGCATCGGCATCAGTAGGGGCAGGATTCCCGTCAGCTTGCCGCGGATCCCACCCGGTTTCGGAACCCCAGCCGGTGCGCCGCAGTGCGGGCAGGCAACCCAGTCCGGGCGGATGGCGCGGTCGCAGCGCGCGCAGCACACGGGAGGAACCACCCGGCCGGACGGAGCGATCCCGCTCCCTTCATAACGGGTCACCGCCTCTACCGCCGGCTCCGGCAGCACCGCCTGCAGAATCACCCCGTCTCGCAGCCGCCCGCAGTGGAAGCACTGGAGGGCCGCGGGCTCGTTCAGTACGTGGCACTGAGAGCACTTCCAGCCCGGAACTTCCCTCGGCATCCTTCCCTCCGTCGAGACCATCGAGAGTAATGTGATCATCGAAGCGCGGGCAACCGCAAGCCGCCCCTCTGC
Source organism: uncultured bacterium (assembly GCA_964416225.1). GTDB lineage: Bacteria > Armatimonadota > SYMT01 > SYMT01 > SYMT01 > CAYQDT01. The sequence goes on along the minus strand of CAYQDT010000769.1, from coordinate 1,186 downwards.
CTGCCGTGCGAGCGAACCCGTACAGTAGAATCTAGATATGCATACGGAGAAGCGTCAACTGGTCGTCGCCACCAAGAACCCGGGCAAGGTCCGGGAGTTGCACGCGCTGCTTGCCGAGCTGCCTCTTGAGCTCCGCGGCGCGGAAGAGATGCCCGAAGTCGAGGAAACGGGGAGCACGTTTGCGGAAAACGCGGAGCTGAAGGCGCGAGCCGCGGCGGCCTGGTCGGGCGAGTGGGCAATCGCCGACGATTCCGGCCTGGAAGTGGATGCCCTCGGCGGCGCGCCCGGCGTGCACTCCAACCGGTTCGCGGGCCCCGGGACCACGGAGCAGCAGCGCAACGAGCGTCTCCTGGAGCTCCTCCGGGACGTTTCGCCGGAGCGCCGCACGGCCCGATACCGGGCCGTCGTGGCGGTCGCCGCGCCGGACGGCCAGTTGTGGCTCACCGAAGGGAGCTGCGAGGGCGTGCTCCTGGAGGCGCCCCGCGGCGAGGGCGGGTTCGGATACGACCCGCTTTTCTTCCTGCCGGACCACAACCGTACGATGGCGGAGATCGATCCTGCCGTCAAGAACCGCCTCAGCCACCGCGGACGGGCGCTCGCCGCGGCCCGGGAGCTGCTGGAGCGGTTCGCGCTCGGAGCCGTGTAGAGCGCCGGCTTTCCCCGGACCGGCATGGAGGTGGAGACGCGGAGATCGTGCCGGGTCCCCCTTTCCACCCCTCCCGTCATCGGTAGAACGCATATGCCGCACAGGTCACCAGATTCTTCCACTCTGGGGTGAGCGCCTGGTGGTAGCGGAGGCTTTCCGCACGGGCGCCGGGTCCCAGCGCCGTCATCAGCGTGAAAAGACAGCCCACCGAGCAGACGCGCGTCGGGTTTCCGGTGCGGTGCATATGCAGCCGGAAGCCTTCCGGATCGTTCCGATCGAGGTGGCGCAGTCCGGCTTCGTCCGTTGTCCCGATCGAGCGCACGAACGAGTCGGACAGCTCCTCTTCATCGCCGAAATAGCCGCCGACATGGCTGAGGTCTGCGCTGGCCACAAGGAGCGTCGGCTCCGGATCTTCTCGCACCAGGCGTCCCAGCACTTCGGCGAACCGCCGCGTGTCGACGCCGCCGGGATCACCCGGCCGGGTGCCGCGGCTGCGGCTGGGGTCCGGGCAGAGGAACGGAACCACGCGGATGTCGTCGC
>CAYQDT010000768.1:709-2736 GCA_964416225.1 uncultured bacterium | reverse complement strand
AAGTTGTGCAGGATCTGCGTGAGCTTGGACTCATCCGCCATGATCTCCGGCACGTCGGGGTCGATGTCCAAGCCTAGCGTATGGGTGGACTTCATCGCGGAGCTCTGCGACTGAAGCCGGACCACCTGCGTGGCCACGGCCTCGACGCTCGTCGGCGTGAAGGTGAACTGCATCCCGCGGCCGTTCTGGATCCGCGCGATGTTCAGGTGGTCGTCGATCATCACGCCGAGCCGCTCGGCTTCGGTGTCCACGATCTGGAGAAACTCCGCCTGGGTCTCCCAGTCGAACACGCCTTCGCCGCCCTGGAGCAGCGTGGCGACGAAGCCGCGGATCGAGGTGAGCGGCGTGCGGAGCTCGTGCGCCATCATGTCCACGAACACCGACATCATCTTCTCGGCCTGGCGGATATCCGTGATGTCTTCGAAGACGACCACCCAGCCCAGCGACTTCTGGTCTTCGGCGCGCATCTCGTCAAGCTGCACGCGGTAAATCCGCTCTTCCTTACCGCCTTCGCCATCCTCAACATTGATGGTCAGCTCGGTGGAGGTCTCCGGCGGGCTCTCCGAAAGTGCATCCGCCACGAGATTGCGGATCTCAAGGTTCTCCGTCACCTCGTCGTACGGGCGGCCGAACCACTCATTGTCCTTCACGCCGAGCGCGCGGCGCGCGGCGGCATTGATCTGCGTGACGGTTCCGGCGGGAGAGATCCCCATCAGCCCCACGGACGTCGACTCGATGATCGCCTTGTTGCGGCGGCTCCGCTCGACTTCCTTCCAGTAGAGCTGGCTGGTCACCAGCACGGCGGAGACCTGGCGCGCCATCATGCTGAGGAGGCGCGCATCCTCCATGTCGAACGGGCGACCGTAGTACTTGTCGAACGCGCAGAACACCCCCATGATGCTCCGCTCAACCACCTCGTTGCTCTCATCCCGGCGCTCCAGCGCCAGCGGAACCGAGACGGCATTCTGCACATTGCACTGCTTGAGGAGATCCAGGTCGATATGCCCGTTGCTGGCGGTATCCACCAGCACGGGACGGTCCTGGAGTACGGAGACACCCATGGCGGAGTTCGCCACCGGGAATTCCAGCCGGGTGACACCCTCTTCGTCCATGCCCGCAAACGGTCGCATCGCCGAGAGGGTGTTTTTGTCCCGATCCCAGATGAGCACTCCGCAGCTGCGTGCCTGGAGCAGCGAGGCGCTGCGACTCAGCATGCGCGAGAGCGTGTTGGCATCTGTGGGAGGCGTAATGCCTTCACCTTCCAGCAACGGGGGCCTCCTGTGGCGTGGGGAACAAATGATCAGAGCGTGGTTTCAAGAAACGTTCGTCATCCGTGACGAAAATCCTGTCGAGGAGCGATGCGACGACGGTCACGCGCTTCATGAGAGACGAGACCCGCTCGGCGCCGGTTCCCGAACCTGGCGGCGGGCCCGCCCGGCGGGTGCACCGCCGCCGGACGCCCGGAGCCGTCGCGGCACCTACTTGCGGAACCGGTCGAGCAGTCCGGTAAGACCCGCCGTCTCACCTCCCGCGGCGAGCTGGACCGCCTCCGCCGCCGCCGCCACCCTTCGTGCCACCTGACGGAACGCGGCGGCCTGGGCGCTCTCGGGTGCAGCCTCCACGGTCGGAGTGCCGCGGTCGCCATGCTCCACTGTCGCGGGATCGAGCGGGATGCTGCCGAGGAACTGCACGCCCATCTGCCGCGCCGCTTCCTCACTCCCACCGCGAGTGAAGATGGGTGTCTGCACCCCGCAGCTCGGACAGGCAAAGCTGTCCATATTGCCAACCACGCCCAGGATGGGAACGTTCAGCTTCCGGAACATCCCCACGGCCTTGCTGGCGATTCCCACAGCCACGTCCTGGCTGGTCATCACCACCACGGCTCCCGTCAGCGGAACGCTCTGCGCGAGCGAGAGCTGAGCGTCGCCAGTCCCCGGCGGGAGGTCGATCACCAGGTAAACGAGAGTGCCTGCGGGCGTGATCGGACGCGGCTGCTCGCCTCCGTCAACGGTCAAGTCCACGCGCTC
>CAYQDT010000768.1:0-699 GCA_964416225.1 uncultured bacterium | reverse complement strand
CCAGGTAATCGAGAGTGCCCCACTGGCTCTCGGCCAGCATCTGCTTCACCGCGCTGCCAACCATCGGCCCGCGCCAGATGACGTGAGAGGAGTCGTCCGGCATCAGAAAGCCCAGTGACATCAACCGGACGCCATGGCGCTCCAGCGGGACCATTCGTCCGTCGCTCAGCTCCGGCTGCCGCCGGATCCCCATCATCACGGGGATGCTGGGACCATAGACGTCGGCGTCGAGAAGCCCCACCCGGGCGCCCTCCTGCGCCAGTGCGACGGCCAGATTCACGGCCACGGTGGACTTGCCCACGCCCCCTTTGCCAGAGCCCACGGCAATCACGTTCTTCACACCGGGGATCAGGTCCTGGGCCGCCGGAGTCCGGCCCGGCACACTCCATTCGCGGCGAACGTTCACCAGGGTCACGCCGGGCACCCGGAGCACCGCTTCCCGCGCCGCCGCCTCCAACTGGGGCTGACCGGCGGCGCCGGATGGACGCCCGACCAGCGTGAACGCGACGTTCCCATCGCAGATCTTGATGTCCCGGACCTGCCCGGAGGAGGCCAGGTCCGTGCCGCGATCGGGATCCGGCACCGTGCTCAGTGCCCGCAGGACGTCCTGCTCGGTGACTGTTGCTTCGCTCATGGTGTTCACACTTGGAGACGGTAACGGCGCAGGGAGCGCACCGCCTCCTCAGTCTATCCCGGTGC
>CAYQDT010000767.1:1966-2737 GCA_964416225.1 uncultured bacterium | reverse complement strand
AAGCCAGTCGCCGGTCTGAGCGAGCAGGTTCGCGGGATGTTGGTCATGCCAGGTGACGGCGAGCGTATTTTTATTCTCGTCGTCCATTCCGCGCGGTCCCAATGCTGTCCTGTTCGATCCCGCTCCTCGCAGAGCGAGATTCGGGTTGACCGTTTCTACGAAGCGATGAATGGGGAGGCGTACGCAGGAGCGAACCCTGGAATGCTTAGAGGCGGTGCATCCACCCCGGGTGCCACCGCTCCACCCGGATTCCGCCGCGGCGGTCTCAGTAAGGGAAGCGACCCTCTCCGTCTCGCCTGCTGGCGCTCACACTGGCGCTCCGCGGGCAGCCTGCGCCGGGCGCCCATCGAAAAACCACGCTCTGAAATCAATTAAATCAAAGGCAGGGCGGTTTCCACGAGTCAACTTCTTTCAACCCAAGTGTAACATGCCCTGCAGAGAGACCGTGCAGCATGTCGGTCCCGAACTATCGCCCCTGCCCCGCCTGCGGCGCACCTAACCCGACCAACGCGCCAGTATGCGTGCGCTGCCGCGCGCCGCTCTCCGGCCCGCGGCCGGCGCCTCATCCGGCAGCGTATGCTGCCCCGCCGCCCCATTACGCGCCGGCCTGTGCTGCCGCACCCGCCGCCTCGCTCTACAACCCGGGGCTGACGGTGAGCGTCCTCAAGCGCAGCTCCGGCATGGCGTTCGCCACCCGGGTGCTCCTGGCCGTGGTCAACGCGCTGGGCGGCGGCTTCTGGGGCCTCGTCGGAGGCGCCTTCCTGGCGGCGA
>CAYQDT010000767.1:0-1956 GCA_964416225.1 uncultured bacterium | reverse complement strand
GGATCATGCCCCCAACCAGCAGCCCCGCCCCCTGGTTGGGGGCATGATCGCAGCGGCGGCCGGCGGCATGCTCGGCTGGTTTCTCGGCTCGCTGGTGGTGACGTGGATAGAGTGGGCCCACCAGATGCTTGCGGCCGCAGACGATCTCGTGCAGCGGTAGGCTGGGGCAGGGTCACCTCGATCTGCTTGCCAGCGATCTGAGGTAGTCAGCAACTTCCGTGTGGCCCTGGGACCTTGCTAAAACCTCTGCGGTCTTCCCCGATGAATCGCGATCATCAATCCTCGCACCATGTGCGAGCAGGAATTTTACCGCCTGGATGTGCCCGCCGGCGCCCGCGCGTATTAATGCGGTCTGCCCGTCGTCGCGCCAGCGTATGTTGACGTCCGCTCCAGCCGTCACTAGCATACGTAGTACCTCCGTATGCCCGTGAGCTGCGGCGATCGGCAGTGGCGGCATCCCGTCACCGAGGTCCTTGGTACTGGCGCCTGAATCCAGCAGCAACCGGATCGTGGGAAGATCTGCGTTAACTACAGCGATCCGGAGCGAAGTCCGGCCCTTGTCGCTGGCGTTAGGATCCGCGCCCCGTGACAACAGGCGCGAAACCTCGGCAGCATCTTGGCTCGCCGCCGCCCGCATCAGCTCCACGCCGAGTCGGTGCCGCTCGGCGGTACGGCACACTAACCCGACGCAGGCAAGCGCGCAAGTCAACCCAATGGTGAGTCCAACAGCACGCATGGTGACCCCGACCGCTATAAAAGACCGGAGTGGGCTCCCGCCGAGGTTCCAGCAAGGAGCCCCGCATCAGACCGTCGCGCATTTCTATAGCGGGTGCATCAGGGATTCCGGCGTGAGCGGACCACCGTACCCCTACCAACTACAGTTTCAGATCAGTCCTCAAGATGCATTCCTGCCCCAGGAAGGCCCCGTTCGCGAGCTTTCGTCGCACCCGGACCGGGTTTCTTGTCAATCGACTTGGTTGCGCAAGGCCACATATCGTTCGCCCAGCTGTCGCATGTGTAAAAGCCGGAAGCATGGTCCTTCCGACTCGCTACACGGGCCATCACGCACGCACACAACGCTCGCTCGAAGTCGCGGTCATTATTACGGTCGCTGTTTGGAACGAAAAGCGGCGACTCTCCAATTCCGTAATACGGGTCTCCAACCCAATCGTTGCCCGGGAAGTCTGGGGATGAGTCGTCGGGCATAGCGATGTCGGCCTCCCATAGGCCAGCGCTGTGCGATCCGTTGCATGGCTTGTCGAACCACAGATACGTATGATGCCATCCGTACAGCATCTCAAACCAAAGCCTCGGCTTCGTCACCCGGATTGCCGCGAGGCCCAACGGGCGGCGGCGGCGGCCGCTCGGTTATTACAGTATGTATACACGTTCACCCCACCGTCCGTCCCGATCGGATCCCAGTTCAGGAACCGCCCCGTGCCGGCATCGTAATACCGCCACGTCAGCAGCAGCAGCCTGGTCTCCCGGTCGGCGTAATAGCCCCACTGCGCTCCGTAGCCGCACGGGCGGAGAGCGTGGCGGCGTGCGCGGTCCGGTTGCCGCTCCGAGACCGGGATTGTGGCCCCAGAGTTCCGCACGGTGCCAAGGTCAACGTATCCGCCTCGGACCAGGGGACGACCCTTCTCCTGTCAGCTCGACATCGTCGCCGTCCACCGTTTCGTACCCGTGGATCCAGTAATCCTGGCCCACTTCGAATTCCCGGATTTGGAAGCCGTCCACCGTGTCGCGGAATCCGGGTTGCACGGATAGGCGTTTGATCGCTTCTTCCGCGGCTGCTGGACTGCGGTAGAAACCGATGAGCTTGAACTCCCAGTGCCCATCGTCCAATTGATGACGGTGCTCAAGTTGGAAGACCGGTCTCATACGCCTCCCACTTTCACGTGCTACTGCCTCGGACCTGCAAGGCAGCGGTGCTCGCAATGGAGCTTGATCGGA
>CAYQDT010000766.1:0-2742 GCA_964416225.1 uncultured bacterium | reverse complement strand
AACGACGATGACCGCTCAGGTGGAAGGAGACGGAGGGCTTGGCAAGACCAATAGCGTGCTCCTGCACGTTCACGTCTCCACGCCACTCGCCGCTCTCCAGGTAGCATCCGCGTCGATCACGCCGTCGTCGTTCTCGAAAAGCACCCCGCCGAAGAGCATCAAGCTCTCGCTGACGTTCAACCGCCCCCTTGGCACCACGGAAAAGTCGGTGAACCTGCACGCAACCGTCTCTGTGCGGGGAGTTGGCGACGTTCCGTTCGACTTCACGGTCAAGCGGACCAGCACCACGGCTGTCGACTATACCGTCACGGCGGACAAGCTCTCCGTCTTCAGCCAGCTGCTGAGCAACTCGAGCACTCCAACGGGCACCTACCGCGGTACCCGCGACCGCGCCGGAACGGCGGTACGGGTGCCCCTGCTGTGGACCTCTCCGGGAAAGGGCTCGCCACCGGCGCGGCGGGGGCCTCGTCCGGTCCCCGGCCGCCGCTGCGCGCTCATGATGCCGCCAGGCACCTGCGCGGCGCGCTCCGGCCGCTCCTTCACCTCGCCCGGCAGCAGACGGCGATCTCCGGGCATACGGCAACGGCGGGAGCTCACCCACGTGCTCCTCGCGGCAGCGGCGGGGACCGGGCCGCTAAAGAGCTCTCCGTCCGGCGACTTTCGCGATACATAAATTCGCCGGGGCCGCACCGTACCCGCCGGGAGCTTCGCTCGTCTCCCCGAAGGGCAGCATGCCTCCGGCCCCGAGTGCGCCGCGTCACGCGCGAGGACCAGCCTTGACCTCTTCCCTGCGCATCGCCCAGTTTGCCGAGAGCTACCCGCCGGTGATCAACGGGGCCGCGGTTGCCGTGGATTTGCTCTGCGAGGAGCTCTCCCGCCGGCACTTCGTGGAGGCGTTCGCACCCGCCTATGCGGGTTACATCGACCGGCGCCGGGTCCAGCGCTTTCCGGCGTACCGCCTCCCGCGCTTTCCGGATTATCCGCTGGCGGTTCCGTTTTCACCGCGGATTCACCACGCGTTTCGTAAGCAAGGCTTCGGCGTGGTACACACGCATTCTCCGTTCGCTCTCGGGCAAGTGGGGCGGCGGTGGGCCCGCGAGCAGCGGATCCCCGTGGTGACCACCTACCACACGCTCTACGTGGAGTACGCGCACTACGTGTCGCTCGCGCCGTCCGGAATGGTGTCCGCCTTTCTGCGCTCGCTCTCCCGCCGGTACTGCAACGCCTGCGACCGGGTGGTGGTGCCTACCGAGCCCGTGAAGGAGGTTCTGCTTGCCTACGGGGTAACCCGGCCGATTCACGTGATCGCCACCGGGCTGCAACTCCGGCCGCCGCAGCCGCCGGACCCCATCTTCCCGCGCGGGCAGCTCGGCATTCCTCCGGACGCCCCGTTGGTTCTATATGCGGGGCGTCTGGCAGCGGAGAAGAATCTCGAGCTGCTCTTCGCCGCCTTCGCCCGCGTGGCTCAAGCGTCGCCTTGGGCGCGTCTACTGCTGTGCGGAGCCGGGCCCGCGGAAGCGGACGCGCGGCGCCTGGCGGAAGACACGGGATTCGCGGCCCGAATCCACTTCGCGGGCGCGATCGCCCCGGAGCAGATGCCGCTCGTCTACGCCGCCGCGGATGTGTTCGCCTTCTCCTCGCTCACGGACACCCAGGGTCTCGTGGTGACCGAGGCAAAAGCGGCCGGCCTGCCCGCGGTGTGCGTCAATTCCTTCGGACCAGCCACGGTGGTCCGTGACGGAGAAGACGGCTTCCTCGTTCCGGACGATCCGGACGCTTTTGCCGCGGCACTGCTGCGCCTTCTCGACGCTCCCGAACTCCGCGGCCGAATGCGGTCCGCCGCGCTGGAGAACGCCCGTTGCTTTTCGATCGAGGCGACGGCGGAGGCCTACGAGGCTGTCTACCGGCAGGCCCTCGACGGTGTGCGATGAGCCGCGCGGGGTGGGGCGGCGCGGGCGAGCAACAGCCGATACCTGCCCGGAAGCTCGCCGCGCGGGAAGCTCGCCGCGCGGGAAGCTCGCCGTCCGTAAGCCGGGCGTCCGGCTTCATGCTTCAGTCCCGCGGCCCGCGGGGTGCTGCAACCGCACCGAGCGCGGAGCGGAGTCCGGCGGCCCGAGCCGCTCGATATTCCCGAGGCGGTGAACACCCGCGCGCGGGCGGGTAAAATCCGGCTGGCGTAGAAACGGAGCACGGCATGGCAGGCGAGCGAGTGGTAGTAGGAATGTCCGGCGGCGTCGACTCGTCGGTCGCGGCGGCGGTTCTGCAGGACGCCGGTTACGAGGTGATCGGTGCGACGATGCTCGTCTGGTCGCCGCCCGGCGTGGAGATGAACTACAGCGATAGCTGCTGCGGCCTCTCTGCCGCCGAGGATGCGCGCCGCGTCTGCGCGCGCCTGGGGATTCGCCACTACACCCTGGACTTCAAGGAGGTCTTCTTTGAGAAGATCATCCGGAACTACGTGTCTGAGTACCAGCGGGGCCGCACCCCGAACCCCTGCGTCCTCTGCAACGAGTTCATCAAGTTCCGGGCGCTGCTGGACCGTGCCCACGCGCTGGGGGCGACCCATGTGGCGACCGGCCACTACGCGCGCATCCGCCACGACCCGGCTCGCGACCGCTGGCTGCTCCTGCGGGGAGTCGACCGCCGAAAGGACCAGTCGTACGCGCTGTACCGTCTTACGCAGGAGCAGCTCTCCCGCACTCTCTTCCCGCTTGGCGCCCTGGAGAAGGCGGAGGTCCGCCG
>CAYQDT010000765.1:2339-2747 GCA_964416225.1 uncultured bacterium | reverse complement strand
GAGAGCGCCCTCTGGCTGGAATCCGACCGCATGGGCTGGCTCCTGGACACGCTGGACCAGGCCAAGTTGAACGCGCAGCGGGACGTGGTGAAGAACGAGCGCCGTCAGAGCATCGATAACCAGCCGTACGGGCGCGTCGATGAGATCGTTTCCGAGGCGCTCTTCCCGAAGGGCCACCCCTACTCCTGGCCCGTGATCGGGAGCATGACGGACCTTTCCGCGGCCTCCACCGAAGACGTCAAGGAGTTCTTCCGGCTCTACTACGCTCCGAACAACGCCGTCATGGCGATCGCCGGCGACTTCAATCCGGCGCAGGCCCGGGAGTGGGTGCGGCGCTACTTCGGGGAGATCCCCCGCGGCAAGGCGCCCGTCCGACCCACCGCGGAGCCTCCCACGCTGACGGCGGAG
>CAYQDT010000765.1:0-2329 GCA_964416225.1 uncultured bacterium | reverse complement strand
GTCTTCGAGGACCGGGTGCAGGTCCCTCGTCTCTACCTGACCTGGCCCACAGTAGGAATCCACAGCAACGACCAGTATGCCCTCGACCTGCTGGCCAACGTCCTGGCCGGCTCCCGAACGGCGCGCCTGACCCGCCTGCTCGCTTATGAGAAGCAGTCCGCGGCCGCGGTTTCCGCGGACCAGTCCACCAGCGAGGGCGTCGGCGAATTCCAGATCGTCCTCACGCCCCGTCCGGGCCACAGCCTGCGGGAGCTGGAGCAGGCGACGGATGCGGTGATCGCGCGCGTGAAGCAGGAAGGTCCCACTGCGGATGAGCTCCAGAAGGCGAAGGCCAGCGAGCAGCTTCAATTTCTCCGAGCGCTGGAATCCGGCGAGGGCAAGGCGACAACGCTGGCCACCAGCTCCGCGCTCACCGGTGACCCGGGGCATTTCCAGGTGGACTACGTGAAGGAGCAGGCGGTCACGGCGTCGGAGGTCCGGCGCGTGGCGAATGAATACCTCACCCGCGGCCGCGTGGTGCTCAGCGTGGTGCCGCTCGGCAAACGGGAGCAGGCCTCGCAGCCGGAGGCGAGTACGGTGGTCGGTGGCTCCGCCCATGCCGAATCCGGCATGGGGGCGGCCGGAAAGGCCGGATCCGGTACGGGAACGGGAGCGGGAACGGGAGCGGGAAAATGAAGCGATTGACCGGAATCCGTCACGCCTGCGCCGCCGCCGGGCTGCTGCTGACGCTCGGAAGCGTCGCCGCGGGCCAGCCCCGAGCACGAGAGGCGGCCTCGCTGAACAGGACCGTCGCGCCGGCGGTGGGTCCCTCTCCCCGCCTGAGCGTCCCGCCGCGCACGCACTCCCACCTGGCGGACGGGGCCGAGCTGACGGTCAGCGAGCGCCACACGCTGCCCCTCGTCACGTTCGACATGGAGTTCATCGGCGGCGCGGACCAGTATGAGCGCGCGGACCGGGCCGGTCTGGCCCGCTTCACCGCGGCGATGCTGCTGGAGGGCACCGCGAGCCGAACCGGCGATCAGCTCTCGGACGAGCTGCAGCGGTACGGCACGGAGCTGGAGATCGGAATCGGCGGGGAGAGCGGAAGGATCGGCTTTACTACCACGCGGGAGAAGCTGGAGCCGGTGCTCAAGATCATGGCGGACGTGCTGCTCCATCCGTCGTTTCCGCCGGAGGCCCTTGAGCGGCTCCGCGCGCGAACGCTGGTGGGGCTGCAGCAGGCACGGGATCGGACGGCCGGCATCGCCCAGCGGGTGTTTCCCCGCGAGCTGTACGGCGACGCGCACCCGTACGGGTGGTCGATGACGGAAAAGAGCGCCGCCGCGATCACCCGAGACGATGTGGTGGCGTTCCACCGGACCTACTTCCGGCCCGGCGCCGCGGTCATCACGGTGGTGGGTGATGTGAACCCGCAGAGCGTCCGCTCCACTATCGAGTCGGCGCTGGCGGAGTGGCCCGCCGGCGGCAACCGGCCTACCTTCAGCTATCCTCCGGTCCCGCCGCTCAAGCCGACCACCATTTACCTGGCCGATAAACCGGGCGCCGAGCAGTCGACCCTGTACGCGGGCCTGCCGGGACCGCCGCGAAGCACGCCCGACTATTTCGCGCTGGAATTGATGAACCGCATTCTGGGCGGGATGTTCCAGTCGCGTTTGAACGCAAACCTGCGAGAGGAGAAGGGCTATACCTACGGCGCGGGCTCCGCGTTCGCGTTCGGCCACGGGCCCGGGCCGTTCCGGGCCGGCTGCGACCTGGTCACGGACAAAACGGATGCCGGCCTGGTGGAGCTGATGCGCGAGCTCCGCGGCGTGCGCGGCGAGATCCCGTTTACGGACGCCGAGATCCGGACCGCGAAGGCGTCGCTGATCCAATCCCTCCCGGGAACCTTTGAAACCACCTCCCGCACGGCCGCGGCTCTGGCGGCGCTGGTGGTGCAGGGCCTGCCGGAGGACTACTACGAGACCTACGAGGGGAAGATCAACGCGGTGACCCGCGAGGACCTGCTGCGCGTGGCACGCCGGTACGTGGACCTGGATCACCTCGCGATCGTCATCGTCGGCGACCGGTCGAAGATCGAGGCGAAGCTGCGGGCGACGAAAATCGCTCCGGTCCTGCTCGTGGATGCGGACGGCAGCCCGCTAGCGGCGGTGTCCCTCCGATAGCGGGCTCGCGGGTAACGGGCACGCGGGGATCGACCGCAGGCGCCCGTTACCCCGTCCCTCGCAGCGTCACCAGACCCGACCCATCCTCCCGCTCCTCGAGATCCGCTTCCACCGGCAGGAACCGGCGCGTGACCCAGAGCACCGTCCGGAGGTGCTCCGTCACCTCC
>CAYQDT010000764.1:0-2753 GCA_964416225.1 uncultured bacterium | reverse complement strand
GTCGGTCGCCTGGAACCGCGGTGCAATCAGGGCCGGCGTCACGGAGCCACCCGCCGCGGGGTCATGGCAGGTGAAGCAGAGTCTTCCGTTCGTGCCCAGGTCCTGGAAAAAGGGGTTGCTCGGATCGGTCGGGCCGGCCAGATTGAGCGTGCCGGCCAGGCCGGCGGCATTGGGCGTCACCGTCAGCTTCTGCTTCGGCCGGGCCAGCATGCCGGGTGCGGCCGCGACCATCCCTCCGATAGCGACCGCGGTGGCGCATGCGGTCAGGAGCGATCCGGCGAGAAACGAGCGGCGGGCGGGCGTTCGGGGGGCAGTGGACATAGAGAGGGAGCGGTGCGGCCGGCGAGCAAGGAAGCGGGTCCATCCCTATTTTCGTCGCGACCGGGGGGTTCGCCACAGTCCGCGTTCCTTATTTGTTAGGGCCTTCCCGATTGATCGACGCGCTTCGCGCGGCAGTTGAGGTTTGACACGAATGAGCCGCGCGGATACGACAATGGATGGGATCACTGTTCGACCCCAACCGCAATTGATAGGTAACTGATGACTTCAACTTCTATTCAGGGGGAGCGCCGCGGCGCGATCCTCGCACTTTCCGCCGTACTGCTCGCCGCCGCCGGCTGCGGCGTGCTCGGCGGCACGAACCGCCGCGTGCAGGCGGATAGTACCGCTCGCCGGCCGGTCCTCACCGGTACGGCGGCTCTGGGCGACTGGTCAACGGACGAACCGGGCGTGCGCCGACGGATCACAGTCGCGGATCTCCCCGCGCCGTATGCCACCCGCTCGGTCGATAATGGTCCGCACCAGATCGCGCGCCCGGAAAATGCCTGGCCAAAGGCGCCCGCGGGGTTCAAGGTGGACCTCTTTGCTACCGGCCTGCAAAACCCGCGCGCCACGATCACCGCGCCCAACGGAGACATCTTCGTCGCCGAGAGCCAGGCGAACCGCATCCATCTGCTGCGCGCCGCAAGCGGTGCCGGCAAGGCCGAACAGGCAACGGTCTTCGCGGAGGGCCTGGACCTGCCGTTCGGCCTGGCGTTTTACCCACCGGGACCGAACCCACAGTGGCTGTACGTCGGCAACACGGGCTCCGTAGTCCGGATTCCGTACCGGAACGGCGATACGCGGGCGCGCGGCCGGGCGGAGATGGTCATCTCGGACATCCCCAGCGGCGGGCGGCTTCGCGGCGGCGGGCACTGGACCCGCGATCTCCAGTTCTCCCGGGACGGCCGGAAGCTGTACGTCTCCGTCGGCTCCCGCTCGAACGTCTCGGATGACCCGGGCGAAACGCGCCGCGCGTGCGTGTTGGAGTTTAATCCGGACGGCACCGGCGAGCGGATTTTCGCGTCCGGCATCCGGAATGCGGTCGGACTCGCGCTCCACCCCGTGACGGGTGAGCTGTGGGGCTCCGTCAACGAACGAGATGAGCTCGGCGACCACCTGCCGCCGGACTACATCACCAGCATCAAGCCGGGAGGGTTCTATGGCTGGCCCTGGTATTACATCGGCGGCCACCAGGACCCGCGGCACCCGGGCAAGCACCCGGAGCTCCGGGAGAAGGTGATCGTTCCGGACGTGCTGGTGCAGTCCCACTCCGCCTCCCTGGACATGTGCTTCTACACGGGCAGCCAGTTCCCCCGGGAATTCCGGGGCGACGCCTTCGCGGCGGAGCATGGCTCCTGGAACCGTGCCCGGCGCACCGGCTACAAGGTCATTCGCGTCCCCTTCCGCGGAAACAAGGCGACCGGCGAGTATGAGGATTTTCTCACCGGCTTCGTCACCCCCGAAGGCGACGTATGGGGCCGCCCGGTCGGCGTGACCGTGGCCCGGGACGGAGCGCTCATCGTTACGGACGACGGCGGCAACTGCGTCTGGCGCGCCTCCTACGCGGGACACTGACCACCGCTTGCGGCACGCGCCGGTCCCGCTCCGAAATCGGAGCGGGACCGGCCAGGCGCTACCCTTCCCGGTGGACGCTGTCCGGAGAAAAGGCCGGCAGGCAAACGGCGATGTACTCGGCGCCCTCCGGCCCGGGAGTGCTGTACTGCACCCACTCGCCCGCATGGGTCACCACCGCTTCTCCCGCGCTCACGTCGAGCACTCCGTCCCGGCTGCTGACGCGCAGGGTGCCGTTCAGCACCACCGTGTACTCATCGAACTCCGGTGTCTGCGGCGGCTCCGTCCAGCCGCTCGGGCTCCGCATGTGGGCAATGCTCACCGCGGTGGTGCCGCTGTTGACCCTGCCGACGTATTCATCGATCAGTTTGGGCTTGTTGCCCGCAGCCTGGATGCGGGTAGCGCGGGGAATATGGATCGGCATCGCGTGCTCCCTTGCCCGGTCTGCGAGATCGGGTCTATTTGCACAGTATCGCAGCGGCCGGGCGGCATGCCCGGTGGAAGGCATCAAATCATGATGCGAGCGCACTCCACGCGCCGGGCATTCTCCGCAGGTCTCCTCGGGAGCGTGTTCTCCCTGTGTGGCGCGGCCCGCGGGTCAGCGAACCGGCTGCTGGGGCGCCGGATTCGAGCGCTCGTCGAGAGGAGAGCGCCGGCCGGAGGGCCGGGCGCGTTCGTCGCGGTGGCGCGGGGGGGACGCGTGCTCTTCCAGGGCGGGTATGGCTGGGCCGATGTCGAGTGCCGGATCCCGTTCTCCGCGCGCACGGTGTTTGATCTCGCCTCCTGCTCCAAGGCGTTCACGGCAGCCGCGATCCTGCGCCTGTGGGAGAACGGCCGGCTGTCGCCGGCGGATGATTCCC
>CAYQDT010000763.1:0-2756 GCA_964416225.1 uncultured bacterium | reverse complement strand
AGCCGAGCGCCTTTTTCTTGCTCATTCCACCGGCCAGCGCGCCGACGAGGAACGAGCCCTCTTCTTCCCGGAAGGTGAGCCCGGAGACGTTCGGGAGCCGGGGATCGGAAGAGTCGATGATGGCGAACTGCACCTTCGGGTAGCGCTCGGCGATCTCCTTGACGGCGTCCGCCAGCGCGAAGCCGACGGCGAAGATGAGCCTGCAGTTCTTCTGCGCGAGCTGCTCCAGGTTCGAGGAGTAGTCGGACGCCTGCTGGGATTCCACAACCGTGCTGGTGAGCTTCAGCTCACGTTCCGCGCGCTTGAGCCCTTGATCGGCCATCATATTGAACGAGAGGTCCTGGATGCCGCCGACATCCGTCACCATGCCGACCGAGAAGGCGCCGGACGCGGGTCCGGATGCTGGACCGGATTTGGAAGCGGCTCCCGCGCCCGGCGCGGGCGCGCCGCCCTCTTTCGCTCCGCCGCCGCACCCGGTGACCAGGGCCGCAGCCGCCAGTACGGGCAGCCAGATCAGGCGTTTCATCGATGCTTTCCTCGCGTTCGGACGATCGGCAGGCAACCGCGCAGCCGAGCCAGTTTCGATAAGGTTCCGCGCCTTCTCCTCCGAAACCCACCGGAAGGGGATTCCTCCCAAAGCTGCGAAACGGCGTAGAGCCTCTTGTTTGCGGCGGACCGGGGAATCGACATGGCGATGGGCGACAGTGTTGTTTGCGCGGGCATCCTGGTAGCGGACCACGTCTGCTCTCCAATGGCGGCGATACCGGAAGAGGGCCACCTCGTCGCCGTCGACACGATGTATCTGCTGACGGGAGGGTGCGCGGCCAACGTCGCCGTCAACGTCGCGAAGCAGTCCGTTCCCGTTACGGTTCTCGGGAAGGTCGGGGACGATGTCTGGGGACGCTTCGTGCGCGAGGATCTCGCCGCGCGAGGCGTGGACACGGCGCACATCGGCGTCTCGCCCTCCTGCCCCACCTCGCAAACGATGATCCTGCTCTGCAAGGGTCAGGACCGCCGGTTTGTCCACACGTTCGGCGCCAACCGCGAGCTCCGCGTCACCGATCTCGACCCCGCGCTCCTGGAGCGCGCGGCGGTGTTCTACCTCGGCGGCTATCTCGTGCTGCCGGAGCTGGACCCGGACGCCCTCGCCAATTTCTTTCGCCACTGCCGTGAGCGCGGGATCCGGACGGTTCTGGATGTGGTGGTGCCCTCCGGGTTTGACTACCGAGGCGAGTTGGCGCCGGTGCTGCGCCACACGGACGTTTTCCTGCCGAATGATGATGAGGCGGCGATGCTGACGGGATGCGCCGCCCCCACGGACCAGGCGCGGGCACTCCGGGCCCTGGGCGCCGGAACGGTGGTGGTCACCATGGGTGACGAAGGACTGGTGTGCGCGCAGGGAGACCGGGTCTGGCGTGCCCCCCAATTTCCGGGTGAGGTGGTGGACCAGACCGGTGCCGGGGACGCCTTCTGTGCGGGATTCATCGCCGGGATGGTGCGCGGGATGGATCTACGCGGGTGCATTCATTACGGCAGCACCCTGGGGACCGCGTGTGTCCGCTCGATCGGCTGCTACCAGGGCGTGCCGGCCGGTCCGGAAGCATCCGCCTTCATGGCTGAGCACCCCCTGGAGCTGATCCACGTCGCCTGACCGTTCATTCCTGACTCAGCGGGACCCCCACCGGAGCTCGCGCCGGCGACGCGGGCCGGGCCGCTTCCAGGAGCGCCTTGAACCGGTGGAGATCGTCGTCCAACTGGCGCCGGGGATCCGCGCCGAAGCAGGCCGCGACGGCTCGGCCAATCTGGCCCGCGGGCGGCTGATAGGCCATGCGGACGTGGATCCGGGTCCGATCCTCCGTCACGTCCTCGAACCGGACTTCGCCCGAATTACGGATCATCGACCCCGCCAGGCTTCTCCACGTGATGCGCCGAAACGGCTGAAGCGATACGATCTCCGCGGTCCAGCTCACGGGCATTCCGGCCGGGCCGTCCGCGACCCAATGGGAGATGCCGCCGTCGCTTTCCCGGACCTCGCGGAGGTGGGACATGAACCGCGGGAAGCTGGAGAAGTCGGTCCACGCCGCGAACACGTCGCGTACCGGAGCGGCAATCTCGATGCTCCTTTGAACGGGGACCGGCGGTCCGCCCGAGGCGATCCAGGGATGCGCGTCCTCATCGACCGCGGAGCGGGCGATCAGCCAGCCGCCGAGTGCGGCTCCGGTGGCGCCCGCCGCACCCCCGCGCCGCAGGCCCCAGAGCGCCAGCAGGCCGCCCGCCGAGCCGACGAGGAGTCGTGCCGGCGGAGCGAGCGGCTCGCCCCCCGTCGCAGCTCGACCACCAGCCGCGTCGCGAGCGTGCGCGGAGTTCCCGCCCGGCTTCCCGTGGATCGGATCAAGGCGGCTCTCGACGCGCAGCACTCCGGGAATCCGCCGGAGCCCGGTCAGCACATAGCCCAGGTCCGCATCCGGCACCGGCCCGGAGAGGGTGACGATGCCGTCCCGCACCTCGGCACGAATCGCCCGTGGGGAGGTGGTGAGCCGGCCGAGTGCGGAGCGGACTCGCGCTTCCAGGCGGTGGTCTTCCACGAGATCGGCATGCAGCCTCCGCGAGGCGCGGGCGACCTGTCCCCGGGCGCGGTTGCCCAGATCACGCCCATACCCCATCAGCTCGTGCTCCACCTCGCGAACCCACTTGCCGGCCTGCTGTCCGGCCTCGGCCCGCCGGCGGCGGCCGGACCGCGGGTCCAGGAAGTACAT
>CAYQDT010000762.1:0-2760 GCA_964416225.1 uncultured bacterium | reverse complement strand
TGCCGGTCCACTTGGCGACGACCTCGGCGATGTCCTCGGCATCGACCTCCTCCTTGAGCATCATGCCCTGCTTCTGAAGCGCCTCGAGCTCCGCATTCGCCGCGTCCAGCTCCTTCTGAAGCTGGAACATGACGCCGTAGCGCAGCTCGGCGGCGCGGGAGAGGTCGCCGCGCCGCTCCGCCTGCTGCTCCTCGATCTTCGCCTGCTCGATTCGCTCCTTCACCTCCCGGGCGCGGGTGATGACTTCCTTCTCGTGCGTCCAGCGGGCTTTGAGCCGGCCGCTCTTCTCCTGAAGGTTGGCCAGCTCTCCCTCCAGGCGGCCGAGGCGCTCCTTCGCCGCGGGATCGTCTTCCCGCTTCAGGGCCTCGCGCTCGATCTCGAGCTGGCGAACGCGGCGCTCGATCTCGTCGATCTCGATCGGCATACTGTCAATCTCGATGCGGAGCCGGGAAGCCGCCTCGTCCACCAGATCGATCGCTTTATCCGGGAGGAAGCGATCGGCAATGTAGCGGTGCGAGAGGGTTGCGGCAGCCACGATGGCGCTGTCCGTGATGCGCACGCCGTGGTGGACCTCATACCGCTCCTTCAGGCCCCGGAGGATCGCAATGGTGTCCTCCACGTTCGGCTGGTCCACGAAAATCGGCTGGAAGCGCCGCTCCAGGGCGGGGTCCTTCTCGATGTGCTTCCGGTACTCATCCAGCGTTGTTGCGCCGACACAGCGCAGCTCGCCTCGGGCCAGCATCGGCTTGAGCATGTTCGAGGCGTCCATCGCCCCTTCGGCCGCGCCGGCGCCGACGATCGTGTGCATCTCATCGATGAAGCAGATGATCTCCCCCTCGCTTTCCGCGATTTCTCGGAGCACCGCCTTCAACCGGTCTTCGAATTCACCGCGGAACTTCGCGCCGGCCACCATCGCGCCCAGATCCAGGGCGATGACCCGCTTCTCCCGGAGGCCTTCCGGAACGTCGCCGGCGATGATCCGCTGCGCGAGCCCCTCCACAATCGCCGTCTTACCGACGCCGGGCTCCCCGATCAGGACCGGGTTGTTCTTCGTCCGGCGCGAGAGGACCTGGATCACGCGGCGGATCTCCTCGTCCCGTCCGATGACGGGATCAAGCTTTCCGCGCCGGGCGGCGTCCGTCAGGTCGCGCCCGTACTTTTCCAGCGCCTGGTACTTCTCCTCCGGGTTCTGGTCGGTAACGCGGGCGCTTCCCCGCACCTCCGCGAGCGCCTGCAGAACTCGCTGCCGGGTGATTCCGTGCGCCTTCAGCACCCGCCCGGCGGCCGTATCATTTTCATCCGTGAAGGCAAGCAGCAGGTGCTCCGTGGAGAGATACTCGTCCTTGAGCTTCTGGGCTTCATTCCACGCCGTATCGAGGGTCCGCTTCAGCCGCGGCGACACATGCTCCGCGCCGACCACGCCGCTCACCTTGGGGCGCCGGGCCAGTTCCTGCTCCAGCTCTGCGGCTACGGCGCCGGGTTGCGCGCCGAGCTTCTGCAGCAGCGGTCCGACGATTCCGTCCTGCTGCTGGACGAGCGTGAGCAGCACGTGCTCCGAAGTAATCTCCTGATGCCCCAGGCTTTCCGCTAATTGCTGCGCACCCTGGAGGGCCTCTTGAGCTTTGATCGTCCACTTATCCAATCGCATGGCTTTCGTTCGCGCCTCCCCATCGCGTGGCTTCATCTCCGGTTCACGCGGCCCCACGGGGCCCCTGCGATGGACCGGGCAATTTGCGCCGCAGGCACAGAATCGGTCCTGGGACGCAGTTACGTTTCCCACACCTATCTGCCGTCACACTCGGATTAGGCCCGGCCCTCACGCGGAGGCGCCGGAAGGACGCGGGAATAGGCCCGCCCGCCCAGCGCAGCGTGGCCGAAGAGACGAGTGGGCGAGGGGAAGGCCCGTCGGTCCGGTACTTCCCTCCCCCACTCGCTTCCACGGAGCGCTCCGGCTCTGGCCCGAAGCGGGATCCGCGGTGTGTGTTACTCTCCGTCCACCTGGACCGACACCTTCCGGGGCTTCACTGCTTCCGCCTTCGGGAGGCGGACCGTGAGCACCCCGTCGCGATAGGTCGCCTGCACGGCATCCGCCTGCACCGGGTAGCCGAGGCGGAAAGCGCGGTGAAATTGGCCGTACGGCCGCTCCGAGTGGATTGCCCCACCCTTCTCCGGCTGGCTCCACTTCCGCTCGCCGCGCACCGTCAGCTCCTCACCGCTGAGCTGCACGTCCAGGCTAGCGCGCTCCGCCTCCGGGACGTCCAGCTTCAGGGTCAGCCCATCCTCGTCTTCGAAAACGTCGACCGCGGGCCGCCACACGCGACTACGCTCGCCGCTGGCGCTGTGAGCGGGCGCCGCTTCGTCCACCAATCGATCAATGTGCTGGCGCAGTCGGGTCAGGTCCGCAAACGGATCGAAAACAGTCATCTCTGCCACTCTCCATTGAAAACTTCGCTGCTAATTGCCCGATCGGGCTGATGACAAGAGAAGCTTATCACTTGAGTATATTAATGTCAAGTTAGCATATGCGGTAATACGCAGAAGATTCTCCCCGTCGTTGCTGAAACTCCGGAGCGGGGGAAATGTCACAGCCCAAAGTCGCCCATCGCGCCATGTCCACCTTCCACCAGCCACTCTACATCCCATGCGCCGGGCCTCTCTCCCGGCGCGGCCTGTTGCGCTTCGGGCTGGGCGGGCTCGCGGGCGCCGCGCTGCCGGACCTGCTCGGACGGCGGACGGCGTCTGCCGGAGGTCCGGCTCCTC
>CAYQDT010000761.1:0-2764 GCA_964416225.1 uncultured bacterium | reverse complement strand
GAACGTCGGATGCTCCGGCCGCCCCGTGGGGAACCCTGAAGTCGCGCCGGCCATCGGCCTCGATCACGCTCGGGTCTACCGCCGGCTCGAGAATCTCGTGGAAGAGCGCACGCGCGAGCTCCGCGAGGCACACCAGCAGCTGCTTGAGACCGAGCGGTCCCGCGCCATTGCGGACCTGGCGGCGATGGTGGCGCACGAAGTGCGAAATCCCCTTCATATCCTCCGAACCACCACGTACGCCCTGCGGCAGCGCCTACAGGGGCAAGACGTGCGGGTCGACCGGAACCTGGAGACCCTGGACCGCACCGTGGATGCCGCGGCCCGGATCATCCAGGACCTGATGGAGTTTGGCAACAACCCGGAGCCGGACTTCATAACGGTGGACTTGCGGGAGGTGGCGCAAGAGGTCGCACCCTCCGTTCCGTTTCCGGACGAGGTCGAGCTGCGCGTGGAGATGGTTCCGGAGCCGGTGCCGGTCCGCTGCGATCGGCAGCAAGTGGCGCGTGCGATCCGGAGCTTACTCCTCAACGGTGTCCAGGCTCACGACGACCGGGGCACGGTTACCTTGCGCGTCTTCCAGGACGGAAACAGTGGCGTCGTGGAAGTGCAAGACACCGGGCGCGGCGTGCCGAACGCGGACCGTTCTAAGCTTTTCAAACCGCTCTTCAGCACGAAGGTGAAGGGGGCGGGGCTGGGTCTCGCCCTCTGCCGGAGAATCCTGGACGTGAATGGCGGCTGGCTCGGCTTCGAAAGCGTCCCGGGCTCCGGCAGCACCTTCCGCGCGGGCCTTCCGCTACTGAATCGCGAGGAGGCCCCGCACGCTCCGGAGCGTGCGCCAGCGCAGCGCGAAGGACTTGGCCCTCCCTGAGTCCAAGGGATAGGGTGGCGGACGACCGCCCGCGTGCCGCAGCACCGCATGGCCCGGGCGTGCCCCACCCGGCGCCCCTGCCCTCTTCCCGCCGCTTCGAGCACGGGCCGCGGCCCACCGCATCACCGCGCGGTCCGGCGGGCGGCCACCCTCGCAGCCCAATTTGAAGGACTCCGACCATTTCCGCATTGCCGCTTCCCGTTTCCAAGCCGGCCGCCGCGCCCCTCGTCGAACCGTGGTGGCGCCGGCGCGAGTTCCTGCTTGCGGTCGCGCTGATCGTGCTGGTGCTGGCAGTCGGCGCACTGCGCCCGGGTTTCCTGCAGCCGGGGAACCTGCGTGACATCCTGATCAACGCGGCCATTCCCGCCATCTCGGCGGCCGGGATGACCGCCGTGATCGTGGCGGCGCAGATCGACATCTCCATCGGCTCGATTCTGGCCGTCTGCGCCATCGTGGTCGCGTCCCTCGCCCAGCGGGGGATGCCGATTCCGGTGCTAATCGGCGCGGGAATGCTCACGGGGGGGCTGTTGGGCAGCGTCAACGGGGCGCTCACGGCGGGGCTGCGCATCCCCTCCATCGTCGCGACGCTGGCCACGATGGGCGCCATCCGCGGGATGCTGGTGCTGTTCTCCCACGGCGACACGATCCCGGTTCCGGAGTGGCTCAAAAGCTTCGGCACCTCTCCCGTGCTGGGTGTCCCGACGCCGGTGTGGATCGCCGCGGCGGTGTGCGTTCTCACCAGCCTCTATCTCTCCAGCACCCGCTCCGGACGCCGGAACTATGCCGTCGGCTCCAATCCGCGTTCGGCCGAACTCTCCGCCATCCCGGTACAGTGGGTCTATTTCCGCAGCTTCGTCCTCCTCGGAGCCTTGACCGGAATGGCCGGCTTCGTATACGTCACCCTGTACTCGCCTGTTTCCCCGTCGCCGCAGCCCGGCTTCGAGCTGGAGGTCATCACCGCCGTGGTGGTGGGCGGAACGGACATCTTCGGCGGGCGGGGAACGGTGCTGGGAACGGTGCTGGCCGCCATCCTCCTCAGCGCGATCCGAACGGCACTGCCGTTTGTTGCCAGCTTCGCACCGGGGCTCCGCAGCGAGATCCAGCCGGCGGTCCAGGGACTGCTAATCCTGGCGGCGGTCCTCTACGACAGCTTGAGCCGCAAGGACGGGGACCGATGAGATTGCGGGAGGGGATGGCGCTCGTGACGGGGGGCGGGCGGGGTCTCGGACGGGCGATCGCGCTTGCCCTGGCCGCGGAAGGGTGTGATCTCGCGCTGGCGGCGCGCTCCGGCGCCGAGCTCGACGCAGTCGCCGTCGAGATCCGCGCCCTGGGCCGCCGCGCGGCGGCCATTCCGTGCGACGTTGCCCGGGAAGAAGAGGTCCACCGCCTTCTCGCCGAGACCATACGCGCTCTCGGCGGGCTTCACATCGTAGTCAACAACGCCGGAGGTGTCTGCCGGGAGCCCCTCATCCGGACAACCGTGGCGGAGTGGGACGGGGTGCTGAACAGCCAGGTCCGCGGGACGTTCCTGGTAACCCGCTTCGCCCTTCCGCACCTGCTGGATGCCGGCTGGGGGCGGGTGGTGACCATTGCTTCGATCGCCGGACGGATCGGAGTACCCAATCGCACCGCCTACTGCACCGCGAAATGGGGGCAGATCGGCTTCACCCACGCGCTGGACGAGGAGCTCCAGGGCAGCGGAGTGCGCGCGCATGTGGTGAACCCGGGACCCGCGGCCACCCGAATGCGCGCCGAAGGCTTTCCCACGGAGCTTCCGGAGTCACTGATCCAGCCGGAAGATATCGCGGCGCAGGTCGTCAACCTGCTGACCCTACCCGAGACCAGCTACATCCGCGAGATCGACGATCCGACGGTCGCCGCCATGGCGACGCTGCT
>CAYQDT010000760.1:0-2765 GCA_964416225.1 uncultured bacterium | reverse complement strand
CGCGGCTCGCGCGGCCTGGGGCGCGTCCGGCGCCAGCTCCATCAGCGGGCAGTCCACCGAGGTCCCGCTCACCGGCCGGGACTTCCAGAGGGAGACCGCTTCGGGGAGCCGGCCGGGAGGGAGCCCTTCCGGGGCTTTCAAGCGGGACCGGAAGAGGCCGGCCATCATGGCGGTGGGGCGCACTTCCACGCGATAGGCAGCGGCCTGGGGAAAAGCCTCCCAGCGAAGGCGGAGGGCGGATCCCTCCGGCGGCGTCTCGCCGAACGTCACCGTCCGCACCGCGCGCCGGAACCGGAGCGGGGGCAGGCTGAGCGCCCGGTCCTCGACCCGCACCGCTCCACCCTCGGCGCCGGTGCCACGGGAGCCGCCTCCCTCCGCGAGACCGATAGGGATGACCGGCTCTCCGCCGGCGGCCGCCGGGCAGAACGGATACAGCGCCCGGAGCAGGTACTCTCCGGAGGGCACGCCGCCGATCCGGTACCGGCCGCGGGAGTCCGTAACGGCCCGGAACCGCGCCGGCGCCAAGAAGGCGAAGGGACCGCCCTGGAACCGCTGCCCCATTCCGGCCGCGTTCCGCGGGAGGTCCGCGAGCTGCACCTGCACCCCGGGCAGTGCCTTCCCGTCCACCTCCACGCGGCCCTGGACGGCATGCTCCTTCGGACGGGGCGGCGGGCCGGGGACGCCGACCTCCAGCTTCCGGAAGAAATCCGCCACCCAGAGCTCGCTGGTCGTGCGGTCCAGCCGCTCCCGCACGCGGCGGAGGTCTTCCCGAACCCGGTCGTCCAGGCCGCCCATCGCCCGGAGGCGCCCCGCCCCGCTCTGCGCCAGCTCCAGCTCGGAGCGGGCCTCCGCAAGGGCCCGAAGCTGCAGGTTGAGGCCCGAGAGGTCCACGTGGAGCCCGAGCAGGTTCACCGTTTCCGCCGCGGGGAGCGCCCTTCCCGCGTGCTGCTCCCGCCCCCGGCGCTCGGCGGAGGCCAGGGCCTGGAGCTTGAAGCTGCGGGCGGACTCCCAGTCGCCGCGAGCCACCGCACGGGTGTACAGCGCCTGTGCCGCGGCTTCCGCCTCTTCGGAGCGCGGGTACTCCATGGCGATGCGCCGGTAGAGCGCCTGCGCCTCCTCCGGGAGCCCGTTCTGCTCGTCGAACTCCGCCACGCGCTTGAGCGCCGGCGGCGCCTGCGGGCTGTCCGGGTACTCATTGGCGAGCCGCAGGGAGAGCTCCGTCTGGCGGGAGAAATCGGGCACCGCGCTTTCCTGCCACTCGCCGCCGCGGCCCCCGGCGGTGAAGCCCTGGCGCGGCCGCTCCCGCTCGCCCAGCATGTTCAGGAGGGAGGCGGAGCCGCTGAAAAAGGCGGAGGCGTCCGCCAGCGCCGCCTCGGCGTAGAGACTCCGGGGGTACCGGTCCGGCAGGGTCGCGAGCTCCCGCTCCCGCCGCGCGAAGTAGTCGGCCAGCCTGGAGAAGGGGTTCCCGCTCACCAGGGCCGCCAGGTTCGGCAGCTCGCCGATGAACTGCTGGAAGTCGCTCCCCAGAATCCAGGTCTGGTGCAGGATCGAGTCGACCAGGAACTCCTGCTGGTAGTAGGGAAGCGGCACCTTCTTCTTCAGCCGGGTGATGTCGTGCGTCTGGGCGTACACCGCCTTGTACGCGGCTCCGATCCAGAAATAGCAGAGCACCAGCAGCAGCAGCTTACCGAGGGTGCGGGCCCAGCTTTTCAAGCGCTTTTTCATGGTAGGCTCCCCGGCGCCCGTTGGAATGCGCAACGATCAGCTCCCATCAGGCCGGGTCAGGCACCTTTCGCTCGGTGGAACCAGAGATCAATCGCCCTCCACCAGGTTCTCGACCCGGCGGGTGATGCCGATGAAAATCACGAGCGCGGCAACGAGGAGCGCGATCTTCGGCACCCACCACCAGTCCGCGTAGGGCGTGGTGTCCACCACGCCCCCCAGCTCCGCGGCGAGGCGGTCGCCGTAGCTGGTGAGGGTGAGCAGCGGGTTCACGTTGATCCCCAACTGGCTGCCGATGATCCCGGTGATCACGTTGGCGGCCCACGCCGCCAGCGCCGCCAGGTAGCCCATGAAGGCGTTGCCCAGCCGGATGCGCGTCCAGAGCGAGATCATCGCCAGCACCAGGCAGGACGGGATGGCGGAGAGCAGGGTCCAGCCGATCGGGAAGTGCTTCACGCCCACCCACAGCAGGCCGAGGATCGCCGCGCCCAGCAGCCATGCGAGGCTCACGGAGACCAGGAGGCGGTACGCCACGGTGTGCCAGAGCGGGCGGCTCTTGGAGCGGAGCAGCTCGTGGGCGCCGCGCTTCATCTCGCTGTCCAGCACCCCACCGGCGAAGAACGCGCCAACGATCGGCAGCAGCCACTCCGCGAACCAGGCCGCGTCGCTTCCGGTGAATCGCTGCGCGTTGTGGAAGTCGTTGAAGGTGACGGCGGCAACCAGCAGGCCGACCAGGATGCCCGTCCAGAGCAGCGTGGGCGCCACGATCTTCAGATTGTAGCGGAGCAGCGGGATCATGGGAGCATCCCCCCTCCCGGCAGCATCGAGGGTGCCTCCTCCGCCGGCTCCCCGTGGAGCAGGGCGCGGAGGGTCGCGCGGGTGGTCGGCCAGCTCTCCTCGTCCAGCGGCAGGCCCTCTTTGAGGACCTTCCCCCGGCGATCCAGCAGCAGCGCCGCGGGCACCCCGCCGATGCGCAGCGCCCAGGTGGCGATCGAGGTGGGCGCGCGCGGGTCGAACGCGGGCGAAGGCTCGCCCCAGTCCGT
>CAYQDT010000759.1:0-2776 GCA_964416225.1 uncultured bacterium | reverse complement strand
CTATCGCTGCCGCAGCCTCTCCCAGGACGATCTCGTTCAGGAGGGCAACATCGGGCTCATCACCGCCATTGAGCGGTTCGACGTGAGCCAGGGGTACCGCCTAAGCACGTATGCGATGCACTGGATCCGGCAGTCGGTGGCGCGGGCCGTGGGGCAGTACGACCAGATGATCCACGTGCCGCTGCAGGTAACGTCGGATGCCCGGCGACTGAAGCGCCTCTCCGAGGTCAAGCAGAGCCAGCTCGGGCGCGTGCCGAACGAGGCGGAACTGGCGAGTGAAGCGGGGGTACCGGAAGCGCGGGTCTTTCAACTGGCCGGTGCGCTCCGCGAGGTGATCAGCCTGGAGACGCTGATCGGACCGGAGCACGGCGGCGGCATCCTGGAGCGGGCGGAGGACGAAACGGCGGTCAACCCGGAGCGTGACGCGCTCTGGGGCATCTACCGGCAGTATCTCGGCTCCTGCATCCGCGACCTCGGTATCCGGGAGCAGCTCGTGCTGACCGAGCGGTTCGGGCTGGAAAACGGGCAGGCGAAAACGCTGGACGAGTTGAGCCGCGAGCTCGGCATCTCCCGGGAGCGCGTCCGCCAGATCGAGACGCGCGCCATCCAGAAGCTGCGCTACGCGCTTCGCGAAGCCCATTGGGACTGACGGGCCGCCGCCCCCGCGGGACGCGGCTCACACCGGGGCTCGCCTCCGACCCGGAGCCCGCTCCTCGCCGCGGAGCGGCGGCCGGACGGTGAGCGGCAGCACGACGCTGACCAGCATCACCGCAGCCAGGATCACGATGGCGCGGCCGTAGGCGCCCGTGGTCTCATGCAGGTAGGCAATGAGGTAGGGCGAGCCGACGCCGCCGATGCCCCACGCCACCAGGATCGCTCCGTAAATCGTCCCCACGTATTTCGGTCCGAAGTAGTCCGCGGTGAAGCTGGGCATGGTCCCGAAGCCGCCGCCGTAGCAGAGGTAGATCACCGCGCAGAGGACGGCAAAGAGGATCACCGTGGTGGTCCGGGCCAGGAGAAAGAACGCCACGGCCTGGATCCCGAACAGCAGCAGGAAGACGCGCTTGCGTCCCAGATACTCGGAAACCCACGCCCAGAAGAGGCGGCCGCCGCCGTTGAAGAGGCCCATGTAGCCCACCAGGGCGGTCGCGGCCGTGCCTGACATCCGCACGGTGTCCGTCGCCAGCGGCTTCAGGATCGAGATGATCATGATCCCGGCGGAGACGTTGAGGAAGAGCATCAACCAGAGTGACCAGAAGGACCAGGTGCGGAACGCCTCCCTGGGGGTGAAACTATAGGCGCTGACGTGCTGAGCTGTCGGCGCCGGGCTCCAGCCCTCGGGTCGCCACTCCGGCGGCGGATTCCGATAGGTCAGCGCGGCGGCGCACACGATCACTCCATAGGCGATGCCCAGCCAGGTGAGCGTCGAGCCGACACCGTGCGTGGGCATCCACGCGTTCACGAACTGGGTCATGGCGATGGCGCCGAAGCCGAACCCGGCGACGGCCAGCCCGGTCATCACCCCGCGATGGTCCGGAAACCATTTCACCAGCGTCGCCACGGGCGTGATGTAGCCAAGACCGATCCCGAGCCCGCCGACCACGCCGTAGCCGAGCACGATGAGCAGCAGGTTTCGGATCGAGACGCCGTACGCCGCCAGCAGGTAGCCGCAGCCATACATCAGGCCGCCGATCAGGGCGACCGTCCGCGGTCCGACGCGATCCTGCCAGATGCCGCCCAGAAAGCACGCGATTCCCAGGAAGAGGATGGCCATGGTGAACATGGTCGTGACCGCCGTCTGCGACCAGCCGCCCACCGCCATGATGGGCTTGATGAACACCGAATAGCCGTACACCGCACCCAGGCAGATCTGCATCACCACCGCCGCCACGGCGATGAGCCAGCGGTTGGGAAGGGGACGAGGCGCGGATGTGCTCATGGCTCCCCCGTGGCCAGGTGCCGTCACGAAACGTACGGCTGCTGACCGTACTGGAGCATACCCGGGGGAATGCGTGTTGAAGCACCCTGTGGTGCGGCGGCGGTCGCCGGCGCCGGTACCGGGCTGCGTCCGGCCGTTCGGGAGGGCGCCTAGCGGATGCCGGTCGGCTCCGGATCGCGGAGGCGGCGATGGTTGGGGTCCAGAGAGGGGATGGAGCTCAGGAGACGGCGAGTGTAGGGCTCGCGCGGGGCATCGAAGATCTGCTCCACCGTGCCGCGCTCCACGATCACGCCGCGCTCCATGACGCAGACTTCATCCGCCAGGTACTCCACCACCCCGAGGTTGTGGGTGATGAAGAGGTACGTCAGCCGCTCCTCCCGCTGGAGGCGGCGCAGCAGGTTCAGTACCTGGCTCTGAACCGAAACATCCAGCGCGCTCGTCGGCTCGTCGCAAACGATGAACTTCGGCTGGACGCTCAGGGCCCGGGCGATCGCGATCCGCTGCCGCTGCCCGCCGGAAAACTCGTGCGGATAGCGGTCCAGCGCGGCGGCGGAGAGGCCCACCCGCTCGAGCAGCTCCCCCGCGCTGCGCGCCCGCTCGGCCGGCGTGCTCCCGATGCGGTGGATGGTCATCCCCTCGGTGAGGATTTCCCGCACGTTCATCCGCGCGTTCAGGGAGGAGTACGGGTCCTGGAAGACCACCTGCATCTCGCGGCGGAGCGCCAGCCACTCCGCTCCGCGGCGGCCGGTCACCCGCTCGCCCCGGTAGAGGACCTCGCCGGAAGTGGGTGCGAGCAGGTCCAGAATCATCATTCCGACCGTGGACTTGCCGGAGCCG
>CAYQDT010000758.1:0-2781 GCA_964416225.1 uncultured bacterium | reverse complement strand
CTGTACGTGATCCGGATGCGGTAGCCTGCGGCCGCCGCTCCGGACGCGCCCCTTCCGACCTCCCCGCCCCTGTCAACCTCCCCTCCCCGGTTCTAGTACGCCAGCTCTCCCCCCGGATCGAGCACCACGCAGCGGGCGCCGGCCTCACGCTCCACCCGCTGCGCCCAGGCGTGCGCGTCCTGCCGGATGGGCGGGAAGGTGTTGTAGAGAATGGGCACCACCACCTAGGGACGGAGGAGCTACACGGCTTCCAGCGCGTCGTCCGGTCCCATGGTGAAATTGTCTCCGATGGGCAGGAGCGCCAGGTCAATCCCGTGACGGCCGATGAGCGCCATGTCGCCGAACAGGCCGGTATCCCCCGCGTGGTAGAGGAGCCGCTCTCCGGTCCGGAGCAGGAGTCCGGCCGGCGTGCCGAGCGTGTGGAACGCCCCCTGCTCGTCGATGAAGGTGCTGCCGTGCCACGCCTGGGTGAGCTTCACCCAGCCCCACGGAAAAGTGAAGGCGCCGCCGATGCTCATCCCGTGCGCCTCGCAGCCGTGCTGCTGGCACCAGGTCGCCAGCTCGAAGATCCCCACCACCGGAGCCCCGGAGCGGCGCGCGATCTGGATGGCGTCACCCAGGTGATCGCTGTGGGCATGGGAAAGGAGGATCGCCGTGGGGCTCAGCTCCTCCGGGCGGATGCTGGCCAGCGGGTTTCCGGTCAGGTAAGGATCGATCACGATCCGGTGTTCGCCATCCACCACCTCGCAGGCGGAATGGCCGAAGAAACGGAGGGTAGGCATCGGGTTGCTCCACCAGAGAGAGGGCGGGGAGCAGCCCGGCTGGCGGGGCCGAGCCGGGCGCTCGCAGAAAAAAGACGCATTCCCATACGCCTTCTCGCCCCGCGTTCCCTGCGAAGGGGACGATCAGGAAGTGCGAGTCAGGAAGGGCGAATCCAGAAGGGCGAATCAGGAGCCGCTGCTACCGGCTCCTACGGGTTGGGGACCGGGCGCCCCACACCGCTGCTTTCCGGCTCGTCCTCTCCCGCTTCCGAGGGCGGCGGCTCCGAAACCGGGCGGACGGTTTCCGGGTGTTCCGCTTCCACGCGGAAATCCCGGGCGGGGTCACTTGGCCAACCCTGGGTGTCGTTCAGGCGGGGAGCATACGTCTCGACGCCTCCCGGCGCGCGAGGGTCCGCCTTCACGCGGGTATCCTCCAGGACCGGCACGTCGGCCCGGTCCTCCATGGGAAAGCGGTCGAAGCTCCCCCACCCTTCCGCCTCCGCATCCCCTTTGGGCTCCCGCGCCGTCGGCGTGAGCTGATCCCGGCTGAGTGAGGCACTCTCCAGCTGTTCGCGCTTGTCTGGGTCCATCGGTTCCCCCTCTTGCGTAGCCTGTACCCCACGGCCGGGAGAGCCCAAACAGCCCGGCCCCGGCGGCGGGGGGAAGCGTGGAACGGTGGAACGGTGGAAGCGTGGAAGCCTGGAAGCCTGGAACGGTGGAGGTAGGAGACTCCGGCGCGCGGGCGGAACCGCACTGCGGCCCCCGCTTCTCAACCGGGGCCCATCAGCGGAGGGACGAGGATGCGGCGATTCCAGGGTGCGGGCTGGGCGGTAGGTCTGGCGCTGCTGGCGGCGCTGGCGCAGCGGCCGGCGCGCGCCGAGTCGCCGATCCGCGGCCTGGTTCCGCGGGCCCAGGGGAAGATCGTGCTGGACGGCCGGCTGGACGACTGGAAAGGGGACTTCAGCACGCCGGTCAACTCCGGCCACGCCGATTGGGCCAACCGCGCGGCCGTGTGGCACTACCTCTGGGACGACGAGAACCTCTACATCGGTCTGGAATGCCTGGACACGGTGCTGTTCAACAAAGCCCCGGGGCCGATCTACGACGGGGACGGCGTGGAGTTCTATCTCGACCTCCGCTCCGGGGATCAGCTCGGGGCGCGGGAATACACGCCGGGCGCCCTGCACCTCTTCTTCACGGCGATGAGCAACGGCGACGTGAAGCCGCGCATCCAGATCCGGCCCGGCCTCCCCGCGCTGAAGGGGGTGACCACGGAGGGGATGGAGGCGGCGGCGCAGCGGACTCCGACCGGCTACACCCTGGAGTTCAAGCTGCCGTGGGCGAAGGTCCCCGGGTTCCGGCCGGAGCCGGGCCGGGAGATCGGCCTCGACTGCGAGCTCTGCAGCAGTGACGGCGGCCCGCGCGTCGACCGCTGCTGGGTGTACAGCGGGGTGGCCGCCGTCCAGACCCCCTCCGCCTTCGGACGCGTGAAGCTGGTCGGCCGCTGGGACCCGGCCGACGCGGCCGCCTATAGCCCCGTCCTCTTCCCGAGCTTCCTCGCCGTGAGCACGCCCGCGGGCGAGCCGGCCACGCTGTTCCTCGGCGTGTCGCCCGCCCTGCAGCCGCTCGTCCGGCGGGTCGAGATGACCGCCGGCGGGAAGAAGCTGCCGTTCGCGGGGCTGAAGCCGTTCGGGCCGGGATGGCTCCGCGCGCAGGCGTGCCTGGTCGGTTTCCTGAACGCGAGCGACCGGAGCATCGAGGTCCGCTTCCTCGGGGCCGACGAGCACGTGCTCGGAACCCGCACCGTCGCCATCCGCCCCTGAGCCGCGTCCGGTGGGGCGCGCGCTGGTCCCGCCGCCTCCCGGCCGGGATCACGGCGGAAGCGGCACCGCGGCCGGCGGCGGCGTGCCCGGCGCGCGGAAGTTGTGGTCGCGGAGCGCGGAGGGCTGCTTCGAGGCGACGTGCCCGTCGTAGTAGAGCACGTTCATGGCGCCGCTGTGGCGCGGCGGGTAATGCGGCC
>CAYQDT010000757.1:0-2789 GCA_964416225.1 uncultured bacterium | reverse complement strand
GCCGTTCATGGGGGTGCGGATCTCGTGGCTCATATTCGCCAGGAAGTCGCTCTTTGCCCGGTTCGCCGCCTCCGCCTCCTCCTTCGCGCGCCGCAGCCCCGCCTCGGCGCGCTTCCGCTCCATGAACTGACCGATCTGGCTGCCGATCGCGGAGAGCAGCTCCAGCAGCTCCTCATCCCGCGGGGGACTGGCGCGGGTGAACAGCTCGATCACCCCGGACACCTCCCCGTCCAGCGCGATGGGGAACGCGATGGTCCCGTGCAGGCCGCTCCGCGCGGCCTCCCGCGCGTGGGGATAGCCCGGCTCCGCCGCGGCGTCCTCCAGCCAGAGCGGCTCACCCGCGGACCACACCCGGCCCGGGAGGTCCTCGCCGGGTCCGAACGCGCAATCCCGCGCCGCCGCGAACGCGGAAAGATCCACCCCCGGCGCCGCGTGGAACGCCTCCAGGCGGAGTTTCCCCGGGTCCGCCTCCGGGCTCCAGAGGGCGCCCGCATCCCAGGTCAGCCCGCCCAGGATCGCCTCCAGAAGACGGGGCGTCGCCTCGGCGAGGGTCGGCGATTCCGCCAGGACTCGGGTGACCGCATAGTGCGTCTCCTGGCGGATGTCCGCCCGCTTCCGCGCGGTGACGTCCCAGAAGATTCCCTGGGTGCCCATCACGCCGCCCTCCTGGTCCGTGATGGGCGTTTTGATCACCTGGACGAACACCCGCTCGCCGGCCGGGGTGACGTGCTCCTCGGTGGTCTCCAGCTTCTCGGCTCCCCGCATCACCCGGGCGTCGTCGTGGCGGTACTTTTCCGCCAGGTCCGGCGGGAAGAAGTCGAGGTCCGTCTTGCCGATGATCTCCTCGAGCGGCCGCCCGAGCATCGCGCAGAAGCGCTGGTTGGCGAAGGTGAACCGGCTGTCGAGGTCCTTGAGGAAGATGTTCTGGGGGAGGCTCTCGACCAGCGAGTGGAAGAACGCTTCGGACTGCGCGAGCGCGTCTTCCACCTGCCGGCGCTCCGCGTCCGTCCGGTTCAGCCTCGCGGCGGCCGCCTCGATCAGCACGGCGAAAACGGCCATGCTCCCCACCGCGAACAGCGCCAGGCACATCGGCGTGCCGACGCCGGCCCGGTAGGCGAACAGGACGAGCGCGCCGAGCCCGAGGGGCACGATCACGGCGGCGGGCAGCAGCCGCCGCGCCAGCCCGCCGCCGATGGCCTCGCTGGTGACCACCGCCACGATCCCGCGGTCCGGCTGGGCCAGGAGCACGCCCAGGCAGAGCACGAGGAAGGTGACGGCGGTGTTGAGCGCCATCGGGACGGCCGGGCTCACTCCGTAGAGGGAGAAGACACTGTAGAGATAGCCCGCCACCGCCGTCAGGGCGATCAGCGCCGCGGCGATCGCCAATCCCTGCGTGAGGCGGGCGCGGCGGCGGTCCGGCCCGAGGGAGAGCAGCGCCGTTCCGACCAGCAGGAAGCAGACCGCCGTGTTCGGCGCCATCCGGTTCGGCTGCCCGGTGGCCGCGAGCCGGGTGCGGAACAGGAGCTCGTCGGGGCCGGTGGGGAAGTGGAGGAGGTAGCCGCCGATCCGCGCGACGGAGACGAGGAGGACCACCGCGGCGCAGGCGCGGGCAAGCGTCGCCCCGAGCCCCTTGTTCCCGGGCCGGAGCAGCCAGAGAGAGGCGCTGCAGAGGATGAAGCAGACGGCCGTGACGGGGTTCATCGGCACCCCGCCCGGCAGCGCGGTTTTGAGGATGTTCGAGTCGACGACCCACCCGGCCAGCACCAGGAGGCCCATGAGCGTCACCGCCGCGCTGGCGCTCCGTGTCAAGAGGCCGGTCAGCGAGCCGAGCGGTGCCGGCGCGTCGTTGATCATGGGCTGTCTCTCCGGTCCGCGTCGAGGCCGGGTGCTACTCCTGCGACCGCCTATTGCTCTGTTCTCCGGGTACGGCGCAGATCCTTCCGCCGCGCCCGGCCCCCGGCCGGTCCGGAGCGCTTCACCACGGAGAGCGCGGAGAGGTGAGACGGAGGAGACACGGACAGGTAGGACGGAGGAGAGGGGAGAGAAGGGGGAGGCGGCGGGTCTTCGCCGTCGGGGTGCGGTTTGGCGACGGATCCTCCGGATCCGGTCACCCGGCTCGTTACGGAAGCCAGGGAGGTGAAGGATGCAGCTTCGAGAATATGCCGGCGGGATGGCCGCTTACAACCAGTGGATGAACGAGAAGCTCTACGCCGCGGCGGGAGAGCTCTCGGATGAGGAGCGAAAGCGGGACCTAGGCGCGGCATTCCGGTCGATCCACGGGACCCTCAATCACCTGCTGCTCACGGACCAGGCCTGGATGCAGCGGTTTCGGGGGGAGCCCGTCACCATGCAGGCGGTGGACCAGGAGCTGTACGCGGCGTTCGAGCCGCTCTGGGAGGCGCGCCGCGCGCTGGATGCGGAGATCGCCGCGTGGGCCGAGCAGGTTCCGGAGTCGTTCGGCGCCGCGCCGCTGCGCGTCTTCAGCATCTCCTACCAGCGGGAATTCATTCTCCCCGGTTGGGTGGCGGTGACCCATCTGTTCAACCACCAGACCCATCACCGGGCCCAGGCGGGCACCCTGCTGCACCAGCTCGGGAAGGATCCCGGCGTCACCGACCTCCCCGCGATGCCGCGCTTCGCCGCGCCGGGTCTCCGGTGACCCGGAGAGCTCACCACGGAGACACCGGGACACGGAGAAGAAAGGGAGAGCCGGGAGAGCCGGGAGAGCCGGGAGCGAAGGAGGTGGGGGCCGGGTGTTGAGTGTTCGTTGGATGCGGCTGGGCGATGCA
>CAYQDT010000756.1:0-2804 GCA_964416225.1 uncultured bacterium | reverse complement strand
CCCCCGGCTGGGCCTCCGTGGGCGCCTGGATGGTGTGGGTGAACCAGGTCTGGAGCGGCGGGTGAAAGCCGCCGAGCGCCGGGTGCGGCGGTCGAGACGGGGGGAGCGGCTGGGCCGGCTCGGGCTGCTGGGCGAGGGTCATCGGCGTCGCGCCGCCCGGAAGTGGAACGGCTCCTTACGCCGTTTTACCCCGCCTCCCGGTGCAAGACAACCTTTGTTTGATGGTTTGCGGTCGCCGTCCGCTCCGGCTCTCGCCCGCCACATCCTGGAGAGAGGCGCGGCTGGGGGGAGAGGGTCGGGAATCCGGCGCAGCAGGACGGCGAGGATCCGCCGCCTCCCGCCGCCGTCGCCCGCTCCCTCTCCTCGCCGTGTCTCCGCGGCTCCGTGGTGAGAAAACGGTCCCCGGCGCGGCTACGCCTTCTTCAGCAGGCCGAGGTCCGCCATCCATTCCTGGAAGCGGAGGTGCCAGGTGCCGAACGGGATGCCGTTCCGGGCGCGGATGCCGCCGCCGTGGCCGCCGTGCGCGTAGATGTGCAGCTCCGCGGGGACCCCGACCTTGAAGAGCTCATTGTAGAACTCCACCGTCTCCCGGGCGTGGAACTGGTCGTCGCTGCCGGCGCTGGTGAGGAACGCGGGCGCCGCATCCTTCGGCGCGGTGATATCCATCGGCTTCCAGCCGGCATAGACCAGGCCGACGAAGTCCGGCCGGCAGCTCTGCCGCTCGATCGGGTCCGCGGCGTCCGCCTTTCCGTGGTCGAAGTGGATGTCCGCCAGCGCCGCGAGCGCGCCGCCCGCGGAGAAGCCGAGGATGCCGACGCGGGTCGGGTTCACGCCCCACTCGCCGGCCCGCGCGCGGATGATCCGCACGGCGCGCTGGGTGTCCTGCAGCGCCTCGTTCTCCACCTTGTAGTGGTAGTTCGGGGTCTGCTCCAGGCGGTACTTCAGGATGAACGCCGCCACGCCCAGGCTGTTCAGCCACTCCGCGATGTCCGTCCCCTCCGAGCTCCAGGAGAGGAACTGGTGCCCGCCGCCCGGCGCCACGACGACCGCCGTGCCGGTCGCCTTATCGGCGGGGGGGAGACGGACCTCGATGGTCGGGTTGTGGACGTTCCGGATGGAGTTGATCCGCGCCCCCGGCTGCGGGTCCGGCGGGACGGTGATCTCCTTTTCTCCGGCGCCCTGGAGGGTGGGGCTTCCCGCCGGCCAGAGCGGGACCACCTGCGGCGCCGCAAGGGAGGGGGCCGCGGCGAGCGCGGAGAGCAGCAGCACGGAAAGAGTACGATGGAGCATCAAGGATGAGTCCTGTCAACGAGGCGGCAAGATCCGGAGGCAAGAGCCGAGGCGAGTCCGGAAGCAAGAGCCGCTGAAAACGGCCGGGAGATCCGGCGCGGGGCGTCTCCCGCCCCGGCGGCGCGGAGCGCGTTGCCCGGAGCCCCCGTCCGCGTTCGAGCGGCGGCCGCCCGATCCCTGCATGGGACCCGCGGCCGAGTGGGCGGCTGGCGCTCCATGGTATGCTCGTCCGGCGAAGGCGCCCGGATACCTCCCGCCTTCCCGTCAGCCCTGGCCCAGCGCCTCTTCCGCCCGGGCGAGCTGTTCCCGGACCACCTCCGGCGCGGTGCCGCCGGGCGACTTCCGCGACCGGGCGCTCGCCTCCACGGAGGTGATGTCCGCGGGGGCGCCGCCGAAGAGGGGATGGAACGGCTCCAGCTCCGCGCTGGAGAGGGACTCCAGCACGCGGTCGTGGGTCTCGCACCACTTCACGATGCGGCCGACCACCTCGTGCGCCTCCCGGAAGGGGACGCCGTGCTGCGCCAGGTAGTCCGCCAGGTCGGTCGCGGTGGAGAAGTCCCCATACGTCGCGGCGCGCATCCGGTCGGTCCGAAAGCGGCTGCTCCGGAGGAGGAGGGTCATCGCACCCAGGCAGCCGCCCACGGTGTCCAGGCTGTCGAAGATCCGCTCCTTGTCTTCCTGCATGTCGCTGTTGTAGGCCAGCGGCAGCCCCTTCATGGTCACCAGGAGGGACTGCAGGTTGCCGAAGACCCGGCCGCTCTTGCCGCGGACCAGCTCCGCCACGTCCGGGTTCTTCTTCTGCGGCATGATGGAGGAGCCGGTCGCCACGCTGTCGTCTAGGGCGATGAAGCCGTACTCCCGGGTGTTCCAGAGGCAGATCTCCTCCGCCAGCCGGGAGAGATGGACCGCGACGAGCGCGAGCGCGGAGGCCAGCTCCACCACGAAGTCCCGGTCCGAGACGTTGTCCAGGCTGTTCTCGCCCACGCCGTCGAACCCCAGCTCGCGCGCCGTGAAGGCGCGGTCGAGCGGGTACGGCGAGCCGGCCAGCGCCCCGGCGCCGAGGGGCAGCACGTTGGCGCGGGCCCGCCAGTCCCGCAGCCGGCCGCGGTCTCGCTGGAGCATCCAGAAGTAGGCCAGGAGGTGGTGGGCCAGCACGATCGGCTGCGCGTGCTGCATGTGGGTGAGGCCGGGCAGGACCGTCTCCACGTGCCGGCCCGCGTGGTCCAGGAGCGCCCGCTGCATCTCCCGGAGCTGGGCGTCCAGCCCCTCCGCCGCCTCGCGCAGGTAGAGGCGGGTGTCCGTGGTCGCCTGGTCGTTGCGGCTGCGAGCGGTGTGGAGCTTCCCGGCCACCGGACCGACCTTCTCGCGCAGGCGGCTCTCGACCCAGCTATGGACATCTTCCGCGCCTTCCAGCCGCCGCCCGTCGCTCACCTCGGCCAGGATCTCCCGGAGCCCCGCCTCGATCTGCGCGGCTTCCTCCGGGGCGAGGATGCCGGTGTGCCCGAGCATCCGGC
>CAYQDT010000755.1:0-2806 GCA_964416225.1 uncultured bacterium | reverse complement strand
GCAGGGACCGGAAAGTCCATCATGGAGCGCACCACGGAGTTTCTGATGGCGCTGCGGGCAACAAGGACGAAGGAAAAGGGGCTCGCAGGGCCGCTTTTCACCGCAGCCACGGAGCGCCGGGAGATCTGAAATCTCGCCAAGCAGACTCAGAGAGGAGAGAGATACGCAGAGGAGAGGGCGGAAGGACGGGAGCGACGGTGCGCGGGCAGGCGGCTTGCTCGCCCCTCGAGGCCTACCCCGGGAAGGGCGTCCCTGTGTGGTGCAAAACTTTGCGTGGTCTTATATACTCCGGATGTCTTACCCCGCCCGGACGGAGATCACACCAAAACGATGCTCGCGCTCTTTCTTGCTGTGCTCCTGGGGATGTTCCCCCAGCCCGTCTCCCGCACTGCCGCCGTGGACGTCATGCGCCAGGAAGTGATCCGGCACGGTTTCACCCTCTCCCCGCTCGGTCCCTACAACTCGCAGCCCGTTTCCCCCGCCGCCGCGCAGGCTGCTCGCGCCGCGGTCCGCGCGACCAGCGTGCCGCAGGGAAGCGGAATTGTGCTCCACCGGTATGCCTTCGCGGACGGTACGCGGGTGGAGTTCTCGGATCATCCGCGGAAAGCCCGCGCGAAGGCGAAGCGAGCCCGCGTGGTTCAGTACTGGGGCGTCGCCTCCGCGGCCGTGGAGCCCGCGGTGACCTTCACCGCGGCGGGCGAGACAACCGGTCTCTCCCCGGAGGGCACGGAGGCGCTGCGGTTCATCTCGCAGCACGAGGGCGGCTTCGACGCGATCAACACATGGGACAGCGCGCGCTTCAGTTGGGGATTCATCCAGTTCGCCGGCGGCCGTGGACTTCCGCCCGCGCTGGCGCTGATCAAGAGCGAGAGCCCGCGGCTTTTCCAGTCGCTCTTCGCTCGCTACGGGATCGACGTGCTCCCGGACTCCGGCGGCCGGGCCAAATGTGTCTATGTCTCCCCGAAGGGGACTCTCTACGGGAAGGCGGCCGAGCAGGCCTACGGCGATAACCCGCTCGTGGTGGCGCTCTTCGTGCGTGCCGGCCGGGTGCCGGAGATCAAGCAGCGCCAGGTGGAAGCGGCGATCCGGAATTATGCGGCGCCGGCCCTCGCCGCCGTCTACGGGAACATCCGCGTGTCGGATGTGCTCCGCTCGCCGCAGAGCCTGGCAATGCTCATCGACCGGAAAGTGCATGAGGGCAACGTGGCCCGGTTGGGACGAGCGGTGGAGGCGGCGTGGATCGCCCGGCCGCCGCGTACCGCCACGGACCTCCGCCGGATGGAAGCCCGCGCCCTGGACCTGGCCGTGGAGAACACCCGGGACAGCGAGATTCGCGGCCGGCTGCTGAATATCCGCTACTCCGCGCTCCCCGGTCCGTCTCTCTTCTAGCGCTAAGTTCGGCCGGCAACAATCGCCGAAACCGCCGGCGCGAGCGCGGCGTCTAACCTCCCGGCCGCTTCCACCGCGGCCGGGAGGTTCTTCATGCCCCGAAGGTTTCGCATCCTGCACCATCGCCAGTCACAGGCCGGCGGCCACTGGGACCTGACGGAGAACCTGATCCCGCACCGGTCCGGAACGGCGGTGCCGCATGGCGAGGGCTCCCTGTGCGCCGCGCTCGAGCAGCTTGCCGGACAAGGCTGGGTGCCGGTGATGGACCTCGCGCACGAGCAGGCTCAGCCGGGCGAGTCGTTCATCCTGGTCACGTGCCAGACGCCCGACGGCTCCGCCTGACGGATGTTTTCACCACGGAGCCAGGGAGAACCCGGAGCGGAATCGGAACGTCCGCCACGGAGTGATCGATGGCGCTGCGGCCACCGGTGACTCCGTGGTGAAAGTTTCTCAAGAGCTACCGGACCCCGCTTTCGTTGAGGCGCGCGCGGATATCCGCGGCGGGGACGATGGCGGCGCGGCCCGGGAACCCGCGCGAGACCGTGGCCACCAGCCTGCGGTCCGCATCGATGAGCGGGGCGCCCTTCAGCGACTCCATCGGGAACCGCGCGTCCAGCTTGACCCACGCCTCCCGCACCTGGTTGCCGACCACCCGTGCCGCGAAGAGCTGCTGGGTCTGGGGGCGGTGCTTCGGGGAGTCGCCTACCAGCCACGTCCAACTGAAGAGGCGCGGGTTCTGGGTGGCGAGCTCCAGGGGCTGCACTCCGGTTCCCGCCTCGAGCTCCCAGGCGAGGACGTCGTTGTCCACGAAGACCTCCTTCTCGCCCATCGCGGGACCCGTGGTGCGAAGCTGCTTGTGTACGCGGGCCACCACGGTCTCGCTGCCCCACGGCCGGAGCTCCACCCCCCGGACCACGGTGTGCACGTCGGCGGGGGCGACTCCCTTCGTAAAATGGCCGCCATCCGGCGCGAACGGGGAGAGGGGCGTCAGCACGACCGGCTTCCCCGTGGGTTGGAGGCGCACGGCCACTCCGCAGCCGTCGTCAAAGGAGCGGCCGTCCGTGAGGAGGTAGCGCGCGCGCAGGGCGACCCCCGGTGAGAGCGCCGGAGCAGGAGGCGCGGGCGGGACGAGGGTTCTCCGGAGCCAGGCGGTGCCGCTCATCACCACCACGGCAAACAGCGCGGTGAGTACGGCGCAGCCGAGCATGCACCCCTTCTGTCGATCGTCCATCCGCCCCCGCCCTTCCCGAACCGCCGCCCGTCCGCGGGAATTATATCGGGAAGGGCCTCCGGCCCGGCTTCCGATTGCTGCCGGAGAACGGGCGCCGGGTCAGGCGAGGATCGGCGTGATGACGCTGCCCGCCACGTCGGTGAGGCGCTCGGCGCGGCCGTTCACCACCATGGTCAGCCGCTTGTG
>CAYQDT010000754.1:0-2813 GCA_964416225.1 uncultured bacterium | reverse complement strand
GCGAAGGGCCGAAGCTTCGGGTCTGCAATCGGACGCTGGAGCGCGCGGAGGGGCTCGCCGAGCAGTTCGGCGGCAGCGTCGTCCCGTACGACCGGCTGGAGGAGGCGCTCACCCGGGCGGACATCGTCATCAGCTCCACCGGATCCCGGGAGCCGCTGATCACCACCGAGATGATGCGGCGGGTGATGCGGGTGCGCCGCGGGCGCCGCCTCTTCCTCATCGACATCGCCGTACCCCGAGACGTCCAGCCCACCGTGGCCGAACTGGACGACGTCTATCTCTATAACATCGACGACCTGCGGGAAGCGGTGGATAAGGGGCTGGCGGCGCGCCAGGCGGAGGCCGCTAAGGTGGAGGCGCTGATCGACGAAGAGCTGCGCAAGTTCCAGGGCTGGCTCCGCGGTCTCGAGGTGAGCCCCACCATCCAGCAGCTCCAGCAGCTCAAGGAGAGCATCATCGCGGGCGAGCTGCAGCGCGCGGGCGGGCGCCTCTCCGAGCTCAGCCCGGAGCAGCGAGACGCCGTGGATCTGCTGGTGCGCAGCGTGGCGAACAAGCTGGTCCTGCCCACGATCATCCACCTGAAGGAAGCCGCCGACTCCGGCAACGGCTACCACGAGGTGGAAAACATTCGGACCATCTTCCGCCTCGGGCACCCGGAGCGCGCTGAGACCCCCGCCGACCCGCGAGAGGGGACGCCATGACCGTTGAGGCCTCCCTGTTCGCCCTCACGCTGCTGTGCTACCTGGTCAGCAGCGTCGCCTATCATGCGCATCTCTTCACCGGGAACGCCCATGCCCGCACGGCCGCCTCGAGCGCGGTGTGGCTGGGGGTCGCCGCACACACGGGCGCCATCGGCGGCTGGTGCATGTCCCACCGCGGCCATTCGATTTTCCAGGACCCGGGGATGCCGTTTTCCCTGGTGGCGTACTTCCTGGCGCTCGTACAGGTGGTGGCGACCTTCCGGAGAACGTGGGCGGCCCTCGGCTCCCTCTCAATGCCGCTCGCCTTCCTCGCGGAGTTCTGGGCCGGCATGCGGACCCCATGGAGCGCCGAGCACGCGGCCTCCCCGGGCAGCGTGCTCCACACCTCCCTGATGCGCCCGCACGTGATGGTCCTGCTTCTCGGCTTCACGGCGCTCGCCCTCGCCTTCTGCCTCGCCATTATCTACCTGGTCCAGAGCCGCCTGCTGAAGACCAAGCAGGTCCGCGGCCTGTTCAGCCGCCTCCCGCCCCTGGACAGCGTCAACGTCGGCGCGCACTGGCTGGCGACCATCGGGTTTTCGATGCTGACGCTCGGCATCATCACCGGCACCATGGCCGCGCCGGAGAGCTGGGGGCCCGGCTGGTGGCTGAACCCGCACACGGTCACCAGTCTTATCGCCTGGGCCATCTACGCGGCATACATGGCCGTCAGCATGGGTCTGGGCTGGCGCGGCCGCAAAACGACCTACTTCCTGATCGCCGGCTTTCTGGTGATCCTGGTGGCGTTTTTCGTCTCCGTCTCCCGTCCGCATGCGCGCCCGCCGCAGGCCCTGGGCAGTTCCGCCGGCCACCCTTCCCGCCTCTGCTGATACCATAATGCCGATCGTCCACGCACCGCGGAGCCCCGGTCTCGCCTGGAGACCGGACGCGGCGCCTGTCAGAGACCGACCGTGCTCATCCGCATCGCCACCCGCCGCAGCCAGCTCGCCCTCGCCCAGAGT
The DNA here is from genome assembly GCA_964416225.1 of uncultured bacterium. GTDB lineage: Bacteria > Armatimonadota > SYMT01 > SYMT01 > SYMT01 > CAYQDT01. Next base: position 1,111 of record CAYQDT010000754.1, on the reverse strand, counting down.
CGCTGGATCAAGGCGCAGCTCGAGCAACTGGACCCCGCCCTCACGGTGGAGCTTCGCGAGTACGTGACCCGCGGGGACCAGATCCAGAACGTGCCCCTCGCGGAAGTGGGCGGCAAGGGCCTCTTCACCAAGGAGATCGAGGACGCACTCCTGGCGAACGAGGCGGACCTCGCGGTCCACAGTCTGAAGGACCTCCCCGCCATTCTGCCGGAAGGCCTGATTCTGGCTGCGGTACCCGTTCGCGAAGATCCGCGCGACGCGGTGGTGCTCCCTCGCGCCTTCCCGATCTCCCCCATCCACGGCAGCGCGCTGAACCAGATCCCGCACGGCGCTCGGGTAGGCAGCAGCAGCGCACGCCGCAGCGCGCAGCTCCGCAATGTCCGGCCGGACCTCCGTATGGACAGCATCCGGGGCAACGTGGACACCCGCCTTCGCAAACTGGACTCCGGGGAGTACGATGCGCTGATCCTCGCCGCCGCCGGGTTGCATCGGCTGGGTCTGGGAGAGCGGATCACCGCGGCCATCTCCCTGGAGGAGAGCACCGCCGCACCGGGACAGGGAGCGCTGGGACTGGAGGCGCGCGCCGGGGACGCCGCGGTGCTCTCCCTCCTGCGGCGGCTCGAGCACGCCCCCACGCGGCAGGCCGTCGCGGCGGAGCGTGCCCTGATGGAGCGCCTCGGCGGCGGCTGCTCGGTCCCGCTCGGCGCCTCCGCCTGGATCGAGGGTGGCGAACTGCACCTGGTGGGGATGGTCGCTGCCCCGGACGGGTCCCGGCTGATGCGCCAGTCCACGGTGGGCGGCTGCGACCGGCCGGAGGCGCTCGGCCGGCGCGTCGCGGACCTCCTCCTCCAGGCAGGAGCCCGCGAGCTGCTGGGGCGGTGAGGCGCGGCCGGCACCCGGAGCGGAACGGCCGGGGTGCGAATACGGCGCGGACCGATCCTGTCCCAGCCTCCATCTCGCTGCATTTGCCTGCGCCCGGTGGCGCCTCTGCGGTAAACCAATGCTGATGAACGGCAAGGTTTACCTCGTGGGCGCCGGGCCCGGCGACCCGGAACTACTCACCCTGAAAGGCAAGCGGCTGCTGGAAGAGGCGGACGTGGTGGTGTACGAC
>CAYQDT010000753.1:0-2814 GCA_964416225.1 uncultured bacterium | reverse complement strand
GCAATGGCTAAACAAGGCTACAGCAAGCTATAGAAAGCTATAGAAAGCTATAGAAGCTCCTGGATCACTTCGCCCTCGACGGGCAGGCTCAGCGCGAGGACGTCCGTGCGGGTGATGCCAATGGCCTCGAGCATCGTGGTGCAGAAATCCGCGGGCGTCACCGGCCGCGATGCGGGGTATTCGCCGCGATCGTCGCTGGCGCCGATCACCTGGCCGCCCCGGATCCCGGAGCCGGCCAGCAGGCCGGAGTAACAGCTCTGCCAGTGATCGCGACCGGCCTTGTCGTTGATCTTCGGCGTGCGCCCGAACTCGCCCATGGCCACCACGAGGGTACTCTCCAGGAGCCCGCGCTGCTTCAGGTCGTCCAGGAGCGCCGCGCAGGACTGGTCGAAGGGCCAGGCCTGCCGCTCGGTCAGCATCTCGAAGTTCCGATAGTGGTTATCCCAGCCACCGTCGCCGGCGTCCTCCTCCGACTCCACGTGCTGGCTCCAGTTGACCTGGACGAATGGGACTCCGGCCTCGACGAGCCGTCGCGCTACCAGGCAGCTCTGTCCAAAGCGGTGGCGGCCATAGGTATCGCGGAGCTGCTCCGGCTCGCGGCTCAGGTCGAACACCCGCCGTCCCTCGCCGCTCGACATCAGCGAAAATGCCTGGTTATAGAAGCGGTCCATCGCCGCCGCCTCCCGCCCGGACAGCGGGCACCCGTGCCCGTCCATTTCTTTGAGGAGCTGCCGGCGGCGGTCGACCCGCGCCATCGCAACGGCGGGCGTCACTTCGCCGAGCAACACGCCCTGTTCGGGGTCGTACTGGATGCGGAACGGGTCGTAGATGCTCCCCAGCACTCCGCCGCCCTCGCCCTGGATGGGGCGGTGTCCCTGGTGGAGGCGGTTGCCGACGACGATGAACGAGGAAAGGGACGGGTGCGACCCCCTAATCCGGCTCACGATCGCGCCGACGTGGGGATGCACGACGCCGTTCTGCGGCTGCCGCCCCGTGAGCGCCACCGTTCCGGCGAGGCCGTGGTCGCTCGTTCCGTGGTGAAGGGTGCGGACGAGCGCGTAGTCATTCGCGCGCCGCGCCAGCTTGGGGAGCAGCTCGGTTACCTGGATACCCGGGACGCTCGTTCCAACGGCACGATAGGGGCCCCGGTACTCGGACGGGGCGTCCGGCTTCGGGTCGAAGGTGTCGAGGTGGGAGGGCCCGCCCCAAAGCCAGAGCAGGATGATGGCGCGCGGTTTCGGCGCGGCGGCGGCCAGGACGGCATGCTGCGGCATCGCCAGTCCAAGTGCGCCGAGAAACCCGACTTCCAACAGCGCACGGCGGCTTACCCCGGCGCAGGTGCGCCGATTCGCCTCGCCAACGAGAAGCATCGGTCGATCCTATGGGGGAATCCCGATACGGAACTCCCACGCCCTTCTCTGCTGTTATACCTGACGCCCGCGGTTCCCTGCAGTGCGAAGATCCCGCGCCCGGTCCCACCATCGGACCGTCTTCCATCGAATGGATGACACCCGGCGCACCGGCGCGCTCTTGGGAGGGCCGGCTTCCCCGCCGATAATGAGCGCGACTGGAGATTTTGCGCGGGAGCCGGGACGGCCGAGGGCCGCCCGGACAATCCGAGGCGGGCCGCATTCGGCGCCGGAACACCGCCGCGGAGAGGGGAGCGACTGGTGCAGTTAGGTCTCAGCTCAAGCGTCCGGCAGTTTCGCCGGGCGATCAACAGCGCACCGTTCCGGATGGTGCGTCCGGTGCTCCTCGCGGGTACGGCGACGGCACTCCTCTACGCCGCCGTCGACCGTTCCCAGCCGTGGAGCTTTGCGTCCGCCACGATGGGAATGCTGCTGCTGGGAGCCGTTCTCGCCCGGCAGCTCGGCGAGATCCTGCATCTGGAGCGCCAGCTCGCGCGGAGCGCGGAGCAGCTCTCGCTGGTCAGTGAAGTGATCGGCGCCCTGAACGCCTCCAGTAACATCGGCGCTACCCTCGGGATGGCGATGGACCGCCTCATCGGCACGCTGCTGTCGGACGCCGGCGCGATCTGGCTGCCCTCGCCCCAGGACCCCGACCGGATGGTGATCGTGGAGCAGCAAGGTCTCGCCGAGCCGGAGCGGGAAGCGGAGTTGCTGGCGCGGGTGCGGGAGCGGTTTCTGAGCTCGGACGCGCTCATTCTGCAGCACCAGGAAGAGCTGGTGGCCGGCCCACGAAGGACGCTGCACTGCCTGGTCGCGCGGATGGGGCAGGCGGGTGAGAACTTCGGCTATGTCGTCCTCATGCGGCGCTCCGGTCCATACTCCGGCATTGAGTGCGCCGTGCTGAGTGCCGTGGCGAGCGATGTCGGCAATGCCCTGCGGAACATCCGCGCGGTGAGCGAAGCCCGCCGCCTGGCGGACCGGGACGGCGTGACCGGCCTGCACAACCACCGGAGCGTCTACCAGCGTCTCCATGCGGAGCTGGAGAAGCATCAGAAAGCCGGCAAGTCCATGGCCGTCATCATGATGGACCTGGACAATTTCAAGCTGTTCAACGATACCTACGGCCACCCCGCCGGCGACGAGGTGCTGAAACGGGTGGCCGGTGTGCTGCGACGGGCGTGTCCGGACGGCGGAACGGTGGCTCGCTACGGCGGTGACGAGTTCATGGTCGTGCTGCCGGAGGCAAACCTCAAGGCGGCGATCCGCACCGCGGAGCGGATTCAGTCCGCGCTGGATCGCGAGCGGTTCCGCTGTGAGAACTCGGCCTCCCTGCCCATCGGCTTCAGCTATGGGATCTCCGTCTTCCCCGACGAGAGCACGCCCCCGATCGGCCCCACGCCCGGCT
>CAYQDT010000752.1:0-2815 GCA_964416225.1 uncultured bacterium | reverse complement strand
GCGTGAGGGATGACGCGGATGGAAGCAACCATTACTCGGTTGCCGCCCCGGTGAGGGGCACCTGGCAGTCATCCCGGTCCGGCGCTCGGGGTGGACGGCTCCGGAGCGTGAACAAGACCGTCTATTTCTTCTGGTCCGGCGGGGTCATCAAAGGCTCCTCCGCATCACCGGTTCGTAGAAGATCGAGACCACCGGTCGGGTCTCTGGCTCTCTTATAGCGCAGCTTTTCCGACGGGGCAACGGCATGGGGAAACTTAACCGCACCTTAACCCCGGCTCTTATCTGGTTGCCGGACGCCCCGGCGCGGGAGGGAGGCGCCGGGGCGCGCGCGAACCATACCGCGTTCGACGGGCGGCTGTGCCCGCGGCCGGAAAGGGCAGCAATTCGAATGGAAAAGCTCTGGGCTCCCTGGAGGATGGCCTACGTTGGCGTCCCGCAGTCGGAAGGGTGTGTGTTTTGCAGCAAGCCGGGCCTGGACCGGGATCGGGAAGAGCTCATCCTGTATCGCGGGGAAACCTGCTTCATCATCATGAACCTCTTTCCGTACAACAACGGCCATGTGATGGTGGTTCCGTTCCGGCACACCGCGGACTTCCAGAGCCTCACGACGGCGGAGCAAGCGGAGATGATGCGCCTGACCCAGTTCAGCGTTCGGGTCCTGGAAGAGGCCTTCCATCCGGACGCCTACAACATCGGCATGAACCTGGGGCGGATCGCCGGGGCGGGAATCGCGGAGCACCTGCACATGCACATCGTCCCGCGTTGGAATGGAGACACGAATTTCATGCCGGTGATTGCGGAGACCAAGGTGCTTCCGGATGCGCTCTTCGGCGGCTACGATAAGCTCAAGGCCACCGTTGACCGGCTCTCCGTCGAGCTCACCGCCTAGCCGGTAGCTACGGCGCCGACGTCTTCTCCCGGGAGCATCACCGGCCACGGGACACGGCTTGCTCCGGATGCCCGCCTGAGCGGCCGGTGACGACGCTTCTTCACCGGGAATGGATCGGCCGGGCGCAGCCGGTCTTTCCCTCACCCATGGCGCAGACGATGCCGGATCAGTTTTCGCTCTTCGACGACAACCTCATGCCCGCGGAGATCCTGCCGCAATCCGGAGGTAGTGCACCGGATTGCTCGCCCGTCGGCGCGACGCCGTCGGATGTGGAGCCCGGCCTGCCGACAGGCGCCGGTTCCGCGCCGGCGCCACCCCTTTCGGCGGACGAGAAGGCGGCGCTGCTGGAACAGGTCCGGCAGCCGGCACTCGCATGTCCGCGCTGCGGTCTCGCCCGTACGCGAACAAACGTGGTCTTCGGAGAGGGAAACCCCGCGGCACCCCTGGCCTTCGTGGGCGAAGGACCGGGCGAGAACGAAGATGCCACGGGCCGGCCGTTCGTCGGGCGCGCCGGCAAGCTGCTGGACGAGGTGCTGCTGCGCAATGGGATGACGCGCGCCCACGTTTACATCTGCAACGTGCTCAAGTGCCGCGCCGCCAATATGGAGAATGGGCGTTGGATGAATCGCCCGCCTGCCGCGGAGGAGATCGCCGCATGCCAGCCGTGGCTGGAGCAGCAGTTGGAGATCATCAAGCCGCTGGTCCTCGTCTGCCTGGGAGCCCCCGCAGCGAATACGATCATTCACAAGGGATTTCGCATGACCGGCGAGCGGGGGCGCTGGTTCAACAGCAGCCCGTACGCACCGTGGACCATGGCGGTGTTTCACCCGGCGTACGTCCTGCGCCTGCACGGGCCGGCGTATGAGGCCGCCCTGGATACCCTGGTCCAGGACATCGGCAGCGCGCGCCGGAAGGTGATCGAGGTCAAGCGCCAGCTCAAGGAGGCGGCACAGTCCGCGCCCCCACCCCGCAGCCTCTTCGACTGACCACCGTGCCTTCCGTCCCACGCCGGGGAGCCGGCATCAGCCCGGGGCGGATCACCCTCCGATCTGGCTCATATTGCGGTCCGGCTTTTCGAAGCCCTGCTGATTGATCAGGTGGCCGGCCCACTTACCCCGGACGCTGTCGACGAACCTCCACGCCAGCTCGCTATCCGTGGCGCCGGCGCGGAGGGGGGTTTTCAGGTCCGTCTCATCCACCGCGAAGAGGCAATTCCGGAGCTTGCCGTCCGCGGTGAGGCGGATGCGGTTGCAGGTGGCGCAGAACGGCTCCGTGACCGTGGGAATGATCCCGATCTCACCCCGCCCGTCGCAAAAACGGTAAAGCGTGGCGGGATCGGAGGAGCCGGCTGGGGAGACGCGCTCCAGCGGGTAAACCGCGCCGATCGCGTTCAGGATCTCGGCCTGGCTGAGGACCTGGGAGCGGTCCCAGCCGCCATCGCCGTCGAGCGGCATGAATTCGATGAACCGGACCTGGTAGGGCCGCTCCCGCGCAAGCTCCGCGAATCGCAGCAGCTCGCCCTCGGTGAAGCCGCGCATCGCGACGGCGTTCACCTTGATGGGCGAGAACCCGACCCGGGCCGCCGCCTCGAGGCCGCGCAGCACCGCATCGAACAGCGGGCGCCGGGTCAGCTCCGCGAACTTCTCCGGCTCCAGGCTGTCGAGGCTGATGTTGATCCGGCGAAGGCCCGCGCTCCAGAGATCCCCGGCGAGCTCGGCCAGGCGCGCGCCGTTCGTGGTGAGACTCAGATCCTTGACCGTGCCTAGATCGTTGAGGCCCCGAATGAGGGTGGGTAGGTCGCGGCGGACCAGCGGCTCGCCGCCCGTGAGGCGGATCTTGTCCACTCCCAGGCCGCAGGCGACGCGCGCCAGGCGGAGGATCTCCTCGTACGTCAGGATCTGCTCCCTCGGATAGAACTCCATCTCC
>CAYQDT010000751.1:0-2816 GCA_964416225.1 uncultured bacterium | reverse complement strand
CTCCGCGTCCACCTCGGGCTCCATCAGGTACAGGGTGCCCGGCTCGCCGCCGCGGCTAACGAGGTCGACGAGCACGATCGCTTCATACGGCTCCAGCAGCGCGTAGACCAGGTCCAGCCCGCGAATGCCGAAGTCGCCGACGCGCGCCCGCTCCGGCAGGGGGCGCGTCGCGAGACGCCGGGCCACCTCCACGCCGAACCCGTCATCGCCGAGGAAGATGTTGCCGATGCCGGCCACCAGAATGGGCGTCACGGTTGTCCCGCCGCCTGCCGCGCCAGCGGCTCGATCTCGTCCGGCGCGAAGAAGAAGCGGTGACCCATCATTCGCGCCTGGCCCAGCTCCCGCCCGGGATCCTCCTCCACGACGACCGCCACGTGGACCCGCTCCTCGTAGTCCTGCTCCACGGCCTCCACCAGCGCGGTCCGGCCGCCGAGCACCACGTCCATTACGTCCCGACCGGCGTGGGGGCGCAGCCGCACCCGCGAGCCCCTGCGCACTTCCACGCCGTCCACCAGCACGCACTCCGGGGCCGGCCGCTCCAGCCCGCCGAAGCTTTCGGCGCCCGGGGTGGTGAAGAGGGTGGGGAACGGGTCGTCCTCCGTGGAGCGCAGCATCCGGAATTCCCGGATGGCGCCGTTGAGGCGCAGGAACGCCTCCGGGGTGAGCGCCTCGGCGCGCTCCAGGATTTCGCGGGTGCGCGCATCGGAGGCACGCATCTCCCGCTTCTCCGCGTCGGTGAGCGTCAGGACGCTCAACAGGAGGAGCTGGTCGATCTCGCACCCGTCGAAGAAATCGCCGCCGCTCTCCGGCGCGATCTGCGGGTAGTCGGAGAGGATAATGGGGGCGGAGAGCACGGTGTGCCGCTCACCCGGCTCGCCCACCAGCACCGGCCAGGTGTGCTCGTTGCGGCACTGCGCGGCGGCCTCGCGGAGTTCTTCGGGAGGGTCCGTGAGGGAGGCGAACTCCCCGTCATCCACGGTGAGGATGGTGTGCGTGCCGAGGAAGGCGCGGCGGAGGGTCTCCTGGCGCGGCTCGCCCTTCCACGGGCTGGTGTTCGAGATCCGCACGGTCAGGCGATAGAGGGCCGCGCCGAGCGCCTCCGCCTCGATCTCGACGGCGCCCTCCAGCCCCTCCCAGCTCCGGACCCGCGCCCCCGCCGCCGTCCCGTCCGCGTGCAGCAGCGGCTCCTCCGCCGTCCCTTCCGGGACCCGGAGGGGCACCCGCTCCACGACGTGCAGCCCGTGCAGCGGCAGCTCCGGCAGGCGGATCTCCCGCTCCGTGGCTTCTTCCCAGGCCAGGTAGCATTCCCGGCCGGCGGTGAGCTCGTCCACGTAATCCAGCGAGCCGTCGCCGCGCCGCCGCCCGACCCGCCGCTCCACGACGTGCAGGAAGCGCAGCCGGGCGCGGACCACCGCGTCTTCGCCGCGAACCAGGCACTGGGTCTGCATCCGCCAGGGATCGTTCGTTCCGGCCGTCTCGCTGAACCCGCGCGGCAGCACGGCGCCGAACGTCCAGCGCTGGTGGTTCTTCGGGGCGGAGCGGCGGTACGGCCAGAGGACGTAGCCCTCGTACATTACCGCCGCCGCAATTTTCTCAACGGCATCCACGGTCAAGCTCCTGGGTCCGGGGCGATGGCTGCGGCGAGCGCCTCGAGCGCCGAGCGCTGGTGATGGGGTGAACGGACGGCGGCGTGCGACCGGCGGAAAATCACGGCGGAGAGAGGTTGGGGCTCCGGGGATCGATCGGGTTGCGACTGTCCGGATTGATGCCGGTGGAGCGCTGGGCTGTTCCTTTCCCGAGATTACCGTCCATGTACAGGCCGGGCGTGGACTCAAAACTGCCGGGGGAGTTCCCTTCCTTGACGCCCCGGGTGTGGGACGGAGCGTCCGGCTCCGTGTCCGGCTTCCCCACGCGGATGTTCGATACGATGCGCATCGGCGAGCTCCTTTCGCAAATCACCCGGTCTTCAGCCATCCGGGCTCACGGGACCGGGTCGGCCGCCTCGCCCCTCGAGCGCCGGGAGAGCTGCTCGAAGTAAGTGCTCACGTGCTCCCAGACTTCAGATCCGCCCGTGAGGCCGTGCCAGCGGCTGCGGATCAGTCCCACCAGCCCATAGCAGTCATCGATCGGGACCAGAAAGTACGCACGCGCGCCTCGAACACGGTTCACGAGGAGCGCCTCCACGTCCGGTTCCAGCGTCCGGACCACCGGGTTCTGCCGGAGCAGCTCTTCCCAGCACCCGGTATCCACCTCCGCCTCAATCGCGCCCGCGGGACCCGGATACCACGCCAGCACCCGACCCGAGGACGTGTCGCGCACCAGGTAGGCGAGACCCACCGGGATCCCGAGGCGGTTCCAGACCTCGTCCGTGAGGCGGAGATCCCCCATCCGCATGCGGCGCTCCGGGATGAGCCGGAATTTTCCCCGGCTGGCGGCCTCACGGTCGAAGAGGAGGGCACAGGGCCGGCAGACACACCGGACGGCGCGGGCGGCAACTTCCAGCAGGTGCCGGTGCTCCGCCGGAATGGGCGCTGCGCACAGCTCGCACTGCTCCCAGGCTGCGGTGCGCGCCTCGCGGCCGCGCCGGACGTACCGTCGCAGGATCGCGAAGGAGCTTTCATGCTCGAGGTCTTTCATGCGCTGGGTCTGGAAGAGGGCTTTGCATGCACGCTAATCTCGCCCACGCCAATCGCACCGGCTCCGGGCGGGGCGGGCCGCTCCTCAGCGGAGTGCGGTCAGCGGGATGAACCCGTCCGACTCATGGTCCGCCGCGCTCTCGGTCACCACGCGGGCAAGGTCCGGCGAACCAAGAGCTG
>CAYQDT010000750.1:0-2817 GCA_964416225.1 uncultured bacterium | reverse complement strand
GTGGCCGCGGTCCCGTCATTCTTCCGGAAGTTGGTGCTGGCGGAAGTGTGGACGGTGACCGTGGGGAAATGTAGAACGTGGAACTGAAAGCTGGTCGTGGCGGCATCCACGCTTACGATGGATCCCGTCCGGGTCAACTGCCCGGCAGCATGGGCGCCTGTGCCCGCCGCCGTCAGCAGCGCCGCGCACACGGCGGTGAACGCGGCAAAAAAGGTTCGTCGTATCACTGGATCCTCCCGGTATGGAACAGGTCAGGTGAAGCGCCTCATGCGCCCCGGCCCGTGCGTCCCGGTTTCTCTTAACGGCTGGAGTTGATTAGTTGGGCTAACAGCTAGCGGGCGGTCGCCCTCCGTGCTCGCGCCTGAGCGAGTGACGACGTCGATTTCCGCACCGTTCATTAACTTTTTGTAAACTCAGTGCACTGGGTGGAGCGGCTCTACGGGGGCCGGTGCGTCGCGGAACCTGCCGCCTCCATCCGCTGCCGACCTGCGCGAGGAGGCCCGATAGTGAGAAACGGGCGCCTGCGCCGAGCGCGACGGAGGAGTCCCGGAGCTGGACCGCGCAACCCAAGCACGGCGCCCGGCGCGCCCGGCATCCGAGGAGTGGGCACGGCGTCCGTGAAGCGTGCGAGCGGCGGCTCCGGGCGTGGCTGCCCGCTCTTCAATTCGAACACCCGGTGGAGCGGCGGCCGCGCGCCCGCCTCTCCAGCTCCTCAAATCCGTCGAGCTCCTCAAGCTCCTCAGGCCCGTCAAACTCCTCACCCCCACCATGGATCGCCCCATCCTGCACGTGGACATGGATGCCTTTTTCGCCTCCGTTGAACAACTGGACCACCCCGCGCTCCGTGGCCGGCCGGTACTGGTCGGCGGATCCGCCGAGGGCCGGGGGGTGGTGAGCGCCGCGAGCTACGAGGCACGGCGCTTCGGCGCGCGGAGCGCGATGCCCATGAGCACGGCCCGGCGGCTCTGCCCGGACGCGGTGGTGATGCCCGTGCGGATGGACCGCTACCGGGAGCTCTCGCGGCAGGTGTTCCAGATTCTGGAGGAGTTCTCGCCGCTGGTGGAGCCCCTGAGCATCGACGAGGGGTTTCTCGACCTCACCGGAACGGAAGGGCTGTGGGGAGCACCCGCGGAGGCCGCGCGCCGGATCAAGGCGCGGATCCGGGCGGAGACCGGCCTCACCGCCAGCATCGGCGTGGCCCCGAACAAGTTCCTGGCGAAGCTCGCGAGCGACCTGGAGAAGCCGGACGGCCTGGTCCACATCTCACCGGAGCGCGTGCGCGCCGTGCTGGACCCCCTCCCGGTCACGCGGCTCTGGGGCGTCGGCGAGGCCACGGCACATCGCTTCGAGCGGCTCGGGGTGCGGACCGTGGCGGACGTGCGCCGGCTGCCCCCGGAGCGGCTCCGGCGGGAGTTCGGCACGGCCGGCGAGCAGTTCCACCGGCTGGCGCGCGGCGTGGATGACCGCCCGGTCTCCCCGGATCACTCCGCGAAGAGCATCGGGCACGAGGTGACGTTCCCGCGCGACGTGTCGGATCCAGAGCACCTGCGCGCGGTGCTCCTCCACCAGGTGGAGGACGTGGCGTACCGCCTGCGGAAGCACGGCCTCTACGCCCGCGGCATGACCTTGAAGCTGCGGTATGGCGATTTCTCCACCATCACCCGCGCCGCGACCCTTCGCACCGGGACCAACCTCACCACGGAGCTCTGGGAGCTGGCGCGGAGCATGTTCGAGGCCTGGCTGGAGGAGCGCCACGCCCCCCTGCGCCTGATCGGCGCCGCTGCCGGCCAGCTCTGCGGCGTGAACGGGCGGCAGCTGGCGCTCTTTCCGGACGTGGACGGGAAACAGCAGCGGTTGGACGCCGCCCTCGACGCTCTTCGCGAGCGCTTCGGGCCGGACGCCGTCCGCCGTCGGATGCCGTAGCGGCGCGGGTGCCGGGATGCACTGCCTGGAATCAGCCCGGGCGGGCTGGATCCGGGGGCTCCCGCACCCGGCACCCTCTTTCGCGCTACTTCCCTTTCTCCGAGACCACTCGTCCGCTGCGGTACTCGATCCGCTTGCCGGCCACCCGCTCCTCGACGGGAAGGCGCGGCGGCGGCTGGTCCATGCGCGTCTTCCACTCTTCCCCGCCGAACGTCGGGTATCGGGCGATGTAGCTGGGTACCTGCAGATTCCGCGGTGGAATGAGGTCCACCTGGTACCGCGCCGGCTCCGCCGCGTCGCGCACGCTCGGATCGCCGCTGAACCCGAAAGTGGGTGGGACAATATCGAACGTGTACCGGACGCCGCCGTCCGCTGCACGGGTCACCCGCGCCAGGCTGGTCACGGAAATCCGGGACGGCGCGTGCGTTACTCTAAGCTGCGGCACGCCCTCGTCCGGCGTGCCGCCCATGCGAGTGATGACCACGTGCAGCATCCGGGTGCCGTTCCGGCGCTCCATCGTGAACTGGTTCAGCGCATACTCCGCTCCGTCGTGAACCTGTGATGGACGAAGCTCCGGCGTCCCGAGCTTCTGCTGGAACCAGCTCGCCTCCGCGACGTTGTACGGCTGAACACCGGGCCGCGGACCCGAGAACGCCTTCGCCAGCGGATAGTAGGCGATCCGATCACTCCGGTTCGTATCCCAGTACGGCTGCTCAAAATGCCGGTACGGGATCTGTGCGCGAGCCGGCACGGCGGCCGCCAGCGCCACCGTGGCCGTCGCAAGGATTGGCCATCGCATTGTGTCCCCCTCTACCTGCCGTTAACTGGTCGAACCTTACCCGGCGCCGTTTCAAGGAAAACGCCGCGGCCGGCGGAGCGGCCGGTGGAGCACCG
>CAYQDT010000749.1:1060-2821 GCA_964416225.1 uncultured bacterium | reverse complement strand
GCACGGTCACCATCGAGCCGAAGACGGTGGATCTCGGCTCGCTTCCGGTGCGGCTGGCCTTCTTCGAGGGCCCGAATGGCGAAGTGCTGGAGTTCTTCCGGCCGCAACGGTAGGCGCCCGGATCAGCGGTGATGCGCCCATGGTCGTGGGCGTATCACCCGCACCGTCCGCGCATCAGATCACCGCGACGTTGCCGCGCTCGCCGGTCCGCACCCGGACCGCGTCGATTACCGGGATCACGAAAATCTTCCCGTCGCCGACCTCACCGGTCCGCGCGGCGGCGGCGACCGCCTCGACGGCCGGCTCGACCTGGTGGTCGAGCAGCACCGCCTCGATCTTCACCTTGTCGAGGAGGTTGACCCGGTACTCGGCTCCCCGGTACCGGTGCACATACCCCTGCTGCCGGCCCGCTCCGCGCACCTCGGAGAGGGTGATTCCGTGCACGCCGATCTCATCGAGCGCGGCTTTGACGGCTTCCAGTCGTTCCGGGCGGATGACAATCTCCAGCTTGGTCATGATTCAGGCTCATCTCCGCCGGCTCCGCGAAGCCGTTCGGCGCGGCGTGCCCGCCGGCCGCGGGCCGGGAGGTCCGGCGCCGGGCCGCGGCGCTGTCGCGCGTCGTGCTCCTTCACGGCCGTGAGCAGGCGCACGATCCGGTACCCGGCCACCAGCGCGACCGCCAGCCCGAGGCCGACCGGTGCGTCGCGCGATCCGAACAGGTGCGGAAAGAGGCCGAGGAGCGCGGCCCCGAGCACGGCCAGTGAAATCATGCCGTAACCGGCGATGCGGCGCCACCGGGTTTCCGCCCGCTCCTGCGGCGAGAGGAAATAACTCTCGGAGGTCTGCGGTGAGGTGGGGGTGGTCGTGTCCGGCATGGTCGCTTCTCCCGGAGGCGTGAATCGGCGCGCGCGCCTGAAGGCGGCTCCGGCCCAGCGGACCGCTCCCGCCGGGCCGGAGGGCAGAGCTGCGGGCTCCTACGGCTCGACACCGGCCAGTTGACCGGCGGGAACCGCGGAGGGCGTGCCGGCGCCATGACGCCCATGCGCCACAGCATCTTCCGGGTAGGCGTCAATACCCAGCTCGGGGACATCCAGACCCGCCAGCTCATCCTCGCTCTTCGACCGGATGCCCTGCACCGCGTGCTGAATCTTGAAGAAGACAAAGCTCGCGCCGAAGGCCCAGACGGCGCAGGCGCCCATCTCGCAGAACTGCGCGATGAGCTGGCCCGCCCCGCCGCCGAAGAGCAGCCCGGTGACGGGATGGGTCACTCCGTTCACCCCGCCACCCCAGCTTCCATCGGCAAACAGCCCTACGGAGAGGACCCCCCAGGCGCCGCACACGCCGTGGACCGCGACCGCTCCGACCGGATCGTCCACCCGGGCCCGTTCGACCGCCGGAACGGCGACGCACACCAGCACCCCGGCGATCGCGCCGATCAGCACCGCGCCCATCGAGTTCACGTATGCGGAAGGCGCGGTGATGGCCACCAGCCCCGCCAGGAGCCCATTGCAGCACATGGAGGGGTCCGGCTTCTTGTACACGGCCCACCAGTAGAGCATGGCGGCGAAGGCTCCGGCCGCCGACGCAAGCATCGTGCACGTGGCCACGATACCGATGCGCAGGAGGCCCCCGCCGGACGCGCCCAGCGTGGATCCCGGGTTGAAGCCAAACCAGCCGAACGCCAGGATGAGCGTGCCGGAGATCGCCAGGACCAGGTTGTGGGCCGGCATGGCGTTCGGCGACCCGTCCCGGTTGAACTTA
>CAYQDT010000749.1:0-1050 GCA_964416225.1 uncultured bacterium | reverse complement strand
ACCGATGCGCGGCCCTAACACCATCGCGCCGGCGAGCGCCACCATCCCGCCCACCATGTGCACCACTCCGCTTCCGGCGAAGTCGACGGAGCCATTCCCGAGACCGAAGGCCGTCCCCAGCTGGGAGAGCCAGCCGCCGCCCCACACCCACGATCCGAAGATGGGATAGACGATCGTGCACATGAAGAAGCCGTAGACCACGAACGCACTGAACTTCCAGCGCTCCGCCATCGCTCCCGTGGGAATCGTCGCCGCGGTATCCATGAACACCATCTGGAACAGGAACAGGGTGAAGATCCCCACGTCGTACTGGTGCCCCAGAAGGAGCGGCGTGTTCCACGCCAGGAAGCCGAGAGTCGTCTTCCCGGCCGCCGCGGAGAGCAGCCAGGAGCCTTTCGTGAGGCCGACCGTGCCCCCGAGGGTGCTCTGCGCTCCGGCATTCCCGAACATAAGCGCCCACCCGAGCAGCCAGAAGGAGAGGATGCCGATCGGGTAGATCATCAGGTTCGTCATCATCACGTGGGCGGCGTTCTTCTTGCGGCAGAACCCCGTCTCCAGCAGCGCGAACCCGAGCTGCATGAACATGACCAGATAGCCGGTCAGCAGTGTCCACGCAATGTTGATGGCGATGCGATTTTGCCCCGCGGCGTCCAGCGCGGCGCCGGCAACCGGCTCCTTCTTCATGTTCGCCTGGAAGTCGACGTACGCTTGGTGCTTGGTGCCGTAGTCCGGATCTTTCGGGTCCGTGGGATCCGCCGGAACCACGGGACCGGCGCCGTTCGCGGCATCCGCCGCACTCCCGGTCGTCGCGCCGGCCGGGTCCGGGCGGGGGGACGCGGATCCCGGCGTTCCCGCCGCAGCGGGCGGCGCGGAGGCACTCCCGGTGGGTGCGGCCGTGCGCGCGCCGAGATCCCCACCGCTCTGTGCGAGAGCGATTTCGCCCGAGGCGAGCGCCAGCACCAGCAGGCCCAGCACGCCGGCGACCATGCCAGACCGGAAGCGACGCGGCGCCGCGTCCTTCCGGGTGAGAAATGTGGGACGGCTCAACAT
>CAYQDT010000748.1:0-2822 GCA_964416225.1 uncultured bacterium | reverse complement strand
GCGGCTTCCCGGGCACCCGCGGGCGCGGCGCTCGCGCCGCCGGCCGGCGCATTCACGGCGCCGCCCGGCACCCCACCGGCCGGACCGCGGGCAACGGTCACCGGAATACCGTTCACCGGCGGCGGGGGCGGCGCGGCCCCCGGCTTTCGGGTCGCGGGCCTGCTGCCCGCGGGCTTCTCGCGGCGCGCCAGGAGGCGGGAGGCCAGTACCGCGGCCTCCGCCCGGGTTACCGCAGCGTCCGGCTTGAAGGTGCCGTCCGGGTAGCCGTGAACCAAACCGGCCGAAGAGGCGACGGCGACGTCCGCAAAAAGCGGGAATTCGGCCGGAACATCCGCAAAAGCAGGGGGCCCGGCCGCGCCGCCGAAGCCGGCGATCGTTCGCTGCGCGCCACGAGCGGCCATCGCCGCCAGCTCGGCGCGAGTTGCCGGCTCATTCGGCTGGAACGGCTCCAATTCCCCGGAGTGTATCAGACCCAGGTCCCGCGCCTGCTCGATGTACGGCGTCACCCAGCCCCACTTACCGCCGGCGGAAGGCACGGCTTTCGTCGAGACCACGGCGAGCGCCTTCAGCACCATCACGGCGGCTTCGCCCTGAGTGACCCGGGCGTCCGGACGGAACTCGCCCGAGGGGTACCCCGAGAGGATGCCGCTCCGGACAAGCCGCACCACCTCTTTTCGCGCCCAATGGCCCTGAAGATCCGTCAACTCCGCCCCGGTCCCGGGGCCGGCCAGTGCCAGCGCGAGCATCGCCGCCCCCGCGCCGATCCACCCTTGTCTGCGGGTCGATGTACGCATCACGTCCAAATCCGTTCCCCACTCGCTCGGTCTACCCACCTCGTATATGTATCAAGCAAGAAGCCCGCCGTTCAGACGGTTCACCGGCTCCGAGCCCCTGAGGGCGGCGGAGGGCACGCGCGCGACCGCAACGATCTCCGCCGGGGCGGCGCGGGAGCCCGACGATGACGGCGGCACCGGCGCGAACCGCCAGTCGCGTGGGCGACGGCTCCTTCTCAACCGAAATGCCCGACCTCCCACAGGAGCGCGGGCGTCTCAGAAGGTATCTGTCCCCACCCCGCCTTTACGGAGGCGAGGGCTGCTGGTATAGACGTATTCAGGAGGTAACACTCCACCTTCGCGCTCGCACGTCCCCTCGGACCGTCACGGGAGAGCAGTATATATGGCAGATCGGGCACCCCTTCATCTCCGCGGGGCGGGCCTCGCCGCGCTCATTGCCGGCAGCGTACTCCTCGGACATCAGGCCGCGTTCACGGCTCCGGGCCATGTACAGGCTGCGCCGCCCATCGGCGGGCTTCGCCCCGGGCTGCAGCCGCGGATGCCGATCGTGCCCCCCGGCCAGCGCCCGCCGGCGCCGCAGCCCACCCCGCCCAGCCAGGTAAAGCCCAAGCCGGTGCTCCCGGCGGAGCCGCCGCCGGGAGACGCGATCATGCCGGTCTCCGAGGTGAAGGCCGGTATGAAGGGCTATGGCCTCACCGTCTTTCACGGCACGAAGATCGAGCGCTTCGACGTGGAGATCCTGGGCGTGCTCCCCAAGACGTACATGGGGGAGTCGATGATCCTGGTCAAGCTGGCGGGCGGCCCCATCAGCGAGCGCGGCGCCTTTCTGATCCATGGGATGAGCGGCAGCCCCATCTATGTGAACGGGAAGCTCCTCGGCGCCTTCTCCATGGGGAATGACTGGCCCAAAGAGCCGATCGGGATGGTGACTCCCATCCAGTCAATGATGGAAGCGCTGGACCCGAAGCTCTCCGCCATCCCCGCGGGCCAGATGGCGGGCAACTTCAATCCGGTCCAGCCGGATCTTCCCGTGGCCAGCACGCTCCCCGGCATCCCATCGCTGCTGCAGACGCCGGCCACGGGCGCCGCGGCGCTGGGCAGTCAGTTCTCCTTTCACCCGCTCTCCCTGCCGGTGATGGTGAGCGGCCTCTCTCCCCGCAACCTGGAGCGGGCCGCAGAGGCGCTGAAGCCGTTCAACATGATGCTGATGCAGGGCCCCGGCAGCATGGAGAAAAGGTTCTCCGCCGAGCTGAAGCCGGGTGCCGGGATCGGGGTGGCGCTGCTTTCCGGCGACATCGACATGACCAGCATTGGGACGGTCACCTACCGCAAGGGGGACCAGCTCCTGGCGTTCGGCCACCCGATGATGCAGATCGGCGCCGCGCAGTTCCCGATCACCACCGCCTACATCCATGAGGTATTCCCCGGCTTCAACAGCTCCTCCAAGATCGGCTCCGCGGGGCCGATCTGCGGCACGCTGACGCAGGACCGGCCGTTTTCGGTGGCGGGCAAAATCGGCCCCGCCCCGCAGATGATCCCGATTCACTGCGTGATCCACGACAAAAGCACCGGGCGCGCGCAGACGTTCAACGTCCGGGCCGCGAACCATCCGCTGCTGGTGGGACAGCTCCTCCCCATCGCGGTGAACCAGGCGCTCTACTCCGTCCGGCCGGTTCCCGGCGACACGGTTGCGGATGTCAAGCTCACGGCCGTGACCGACGGGGCGGGCACCATCACCCGGGAGAACCTGTTCTACGACCCGGCGCAGATTGACCTGACCGCGATCCGCGAGCTCCAGGAGCTGATGCAGATCTTGAACGGCAACAACTTCCGCCGGATTCCGGTTAAGAGCCTGGACGTGGACGTGACGTACGAGGATAAGCTCCCCGCCGCGACCGTGGACCGGATCTTCCTTTCCCAGGACCGCGTCGAGCCCGGCGATGAGGTGAACGTGGGCGTGGTGCTCCGGCCGTATCGCAAACAGCCGGTGGTGCTGAAGACCCGGATCAAGGTGCCGGAGAGCGCCGC
>CAYQDT010000747.1:0-2826 GCA_964416225.1 uncultured bacterium | reverse complement strand
GGCGGGGACATGGGTGTGCTGAACATCGCCGCGGCGCGGCGCCCGCCGCTCGGCTTCAAGATCACGGTAACCGGGCAGCTCAAAGAGAGCACTCCGCGACCGTCCTACGGATCGTCCGACCAGCAGGCCGGACAGTCCAACGGCGGCGGCGGCGGTGGCGGCGGCGGCTATCCCGGGGGTGGCGGCGGCGGCTATCCGGGTGGCGGGGGCGGCGGCTATCCCGGGGGCGGGGGCGGCGGCGGGTACCCCGGCGGGCGCGGCGGTTATCCCGGCGGCTAGACGCGCCGGGCAACGCTCCGTTCGTGTTCCGTGCTAGAGGCTGAGTCGATCCATGAATTCCAAAAAGCTGACCCACGTCCACGTCTATATCATCGGGTTCGTGCTGGCGCTCATCGTCGGGGCCGGGCTTTTCTACATGCTGCTGAAGCCGCTCGATGAACAGAACGTCGCGCTCCGGAGAGACGTCGAGACCAAGAAGACCACGCCCGTCCAGGTGGATACCGCAAGCTTTACCATCGCCCAGCGACCGCAGGCGGACAAGGCGCTCGTCGCCGCCAAGGAGCGCCAGGCGATGAAGCAGAGCGAGCTGAATCAACTGGAGAGCAGCCGCCGCCTGCCGGCCAGGAGCGCCGTGGTGATCCCCAAGGGCGGGCCCGACCTGCAGACCACGCTACCTCGCTGGCTGGTTCTGGCGCCGGTGGTGGTGAAGCAGATGGAAGCGTACGCGCACCGCATCGCGCTGAAGAACCGCGTGAAGGTCACCACGTCGTTCGGAGCGCCGGCACCCACCACGGAGCTTTCCTCCATCCCCACGGACATCATCGCGTGGAACCTGGGCGGGATGACCGTGACCGGTCCGTTCCAGAACGTGATGGCGTGGGCGCGGGACTGGAACCACTCGCCGCTCCTCACCTCCGTGGACGGACTGAAGTGCTCGCTCGCGGGCCCCAAGGGCGTGGTCACCGCCACCGCCGGGCTCACCGTCTATTTCTTCCCGACCGGTCCCGGCGTGGCCAGCCCCGGCGCTTCCGGCGGCGCCGCCGCGGCGACGGCCTCTCCGATGGGCGGCTTCCCGGGAGGCGGCCCGATGGGTGGCTATCCGGGTGGCGGCGCGATGGGCGGCTACCCGGGCGGCGGCCCCATGGGCTATCCCGGCGCGAAGTAGTCTCCTCCCGCGCACGACGTTCCGCCCGGCTCGATCCAGGTCAGCCGGGCATGCTCCAACTCGACAGCTAACCGGTCGATCCGTAAAGGTAGTTCCATGCAAGCAAAAGCCGGTGCGGGCAGCTCCACCAATCTTCCGGCGTTCCTGCAAGACACGCGCGTGCAGATCGGCGTCGGCGTTATCGCCGTCTTGGCGATCATCTTCATGGTCTGGAACATGATCGGAAACCAGGGCAGCTCGGCGCCGCCGGTCCCTCCCGGCACTGCGGCGGGACTTCCGGCCGGCTATCCGGGGACCGGGCCCGGCCTGACCGTGCCCGGCGCCGACGACGGCGCGACCACGCCTCCCGCCGCGGCGCCGACCGAGGCTGCCAAAAAGAAGGGACTGGTCGGGCCGAAGCCGCCTCACCGCGCAAACCCCTTCAGCGAGAACAGCGAGCTCAGGAAGGTGGAGGCCAGCGTGCCGAAGCCGCCGGAAACGCTCGCCTACGCGGCGCCGCAGAACCTCTATGGCGAGCTGCGGAAGCCGAAGCCGCCGGTGGGGGTATCGGACACCGAGGACACCGAGGGACCGGCCGTTCCGCCCATGCGTCTGGCGGGGATCATCCAGGGACCGGACCGCCTGAACGCGATGCTCCAGATGGGCTCGCAGTTCATGCCGGTGGCTCCCGGACAGAAGGTGCCCGATCCTAACCAGGGACCATTCCGCGTCGACACCATCGAGCCGGACCGCATCCTCCTCTCCCGGCACTGGGAGATGGGGGACAAGAAGGGCGTGCAGCACGTCGAAGTAGCGCTGTCCGCGGGCACCCAGTCGGCTCCGGCCTTCACTCCGGGCGCCGGAGCCGGGGGCTATCCGGGCGGCGCCGGCGGCTATCCCGGTGCCGGCGGCGGCTACCCGGGCGGTGGCGGCGGCGGCTATCCCGGCGGCGGACGGCGCGGGCGCGGCGTGTGCGGAGGCTAGGAGCCTGCCCGCCGTCGCCTCGTCCGCGATCCCCGGACTCGTTCCTCTAGAATTCTGCAACCTTTAGAACTGCGCAATCGTCCAACAAGAGATGGCAGTTCAAAATCGTGCATCCAGGTCCGCCACCACCCCCGGCGGACCTTCTTCTCTGCTCCCTCGGTCTTCACAGGAGAATCACCTAATGCATCTGCGCCGACGCCTGGCTGTTCTATCAGCAATCGCGCTTGCCAGCGTGTGTGTCAGCTTCCCCGCGCTACCGGCCGCCGCACAGGGCGCCGATGCCGGCGCGGATAAGAAGGTCACGCTGGACCTGCGCGACATCCCGCTTCGAGACGCGATCTCTTTGATGTTCAAGGGGTCCGGCCTGCAGTACACGATCGACCCGAACGTTCCGAACGTTCCGATCACCCTAAACATCCGCGATATCGCTCTTCCGGCGGGGCTCCGGCTGATCACGCGCCAGGCGGCCGTGCAGGTTCCCGGACTCACCAGCGCCAAGGAAGGCGACATCTACATGATCCGCATTCGCACGCAGGCGCCTCCGCCGGCCCCCACCGTGGAGGACGCGCCCCCGGAGCAGACCCAGGGTGAGCAGGACCTCACCTGGGAAAAGGTGCCGATCCAGTTCAACAACGTTGCGGTCTTCGCCATGGCCTTCGGCGGCACGATGCTCCCGACCGAGCAGGACGTCCTGCTGG
>CAYQDT010000746.1:0-2828 GCA_964416225.1 uncultured bacterium | reverse complement strand
ACCATCGGGTTCGGCGCCACCACCAGCAGCACGTCCAGCTGCGGCGGGGAGCCGCTTTTGCCGGTTACTTCGAACTCTACGGCGCTGTTATCGATGGAGACCCCGTTCGTGCCCTGGTCCAGGTGCTTGGCCGCCTCGAAGCGGATCGACCGCTTCAGGGTGGTGCTGTTCATGTCCGGCACCTTGATGTTGCGCACCAGGACGTGCGAGCCGGAAACCGCCGCAACGGTGTCCGTGGCGGGAATTCGGTTGTCACGGAAAAGCTGCCGGACCGCCTCGGTCACCCGGGGGATATCCAGGATCACGCCGTCCTGCACGCTCTCCGGCGGCGTCGCTACGATGCCGGCGTTTACCAGATTCCACCGGCTCCGGGTCCGCTCCAGGTGCACTGCTTTGATCTGGTGGCTTCCGATATCCAGGCCCACCACGCTATTGCCTGCCATGCTGCTTCCTCCGATTCTTCGTTCCGGTTCCCGGCGCGGCTTGCCCAAAAATCGTCAACAGTGCGGTCCGCGCTCTGCACGCGCGTTCAGGTGTGGGCTGGCGCGCCGGAGGGCCGGTTCTGCCGCGTGCGAACAGATTATTGGCAGGAGTCCCCCGGACAATAGGGCGTTACCATGACCGCGCGGGAGGCAGTTTTGGCGGGTCATGGCGGCGCGCGACCGACCGTTCTCGCCCGCCGGCCAATGGTCCGGGCGGCGGGTCGGACGATCCGAGATCGAGCGGGGCGCGGTGCGGCGGGGCGCGTCCGGGGCATCGGGACTGCCCGACCCGCTGCCGTCGGGGCCGGGTGCTTTGCTCCAGCGAGGGAGGCCGGGACCGGCGATGCCGGCCGCGGGAACTGGCCTTGCCGAGTGTGGTTTCCGGCCGCCGAAGCCGGATGGGCGCCGGACCGCGGCGGCTGAGCAGCCCGGTGCGGCGCGCTGCGAGGGTTACGGACGGCCGCCGCAGCCGGCGCCGCGGGTATCACGGCGCGGGGACGAGCGTGCCGGAAGGGCTCCGGTGCTGTCACGCGAGGCAGGGCGGCCGGCAACCGGGGCGGCGTTCGGAGCCGGCGTCCGCCCTCCGCCACCCTCCCCGGCGCTACGTAAACCGGTTGATGATGCCCCGCGCCACTTCTCCGGCATTCATGGCGGCGAAGGCCTCATTGATCTGGTCCAGGCGCCATTCACGCGTGACGAGCTGGTCCAGCTTCAGCTTTCCGGCCAGGTACAGCTCGGAGAAGCGGTTGAAGTCCGCACGCGGACGCGTGGAGCCGTAGAAGCTGCCGACCAGCCTGCGCTCACCGTAAACCAGGAGCTGCGGCTGAATGGAGACGAGGGCGTCTTTCGGCGCGATGCCGATCGCCACGGCGGTGCCGCCCTTCCGGGTGCACTCGAATGCCTGGCGGATGGTGTCCGGACGGCCGATCGCCTCGAACGCGTAGTCGACCCCCTCTCCGCGGGTCAGCTCCAGGATGGCCTGCACCGGGTCCGTCTCCCGGGCGTTGACCGTATCCGTTGCGCCGAACTCCCGTGCCATCTGGAGCTTTCGCTCATTCACGTCCACGGCAATGACCCGGCCGGCGTTGACGATCTCCCCGCCCTGGACCGCATTCAGGCCGACGCCGCCGACCCCGAACACGGCAATGCTCTGGCCCGGCTGTACCCGGGCCGTGAACAGCACGGCGCCCACCCCGGTACTCACGGCACAGCCGATCAGTGCGGCCCGGTCCAGCGGTACGCGCGGATCGACCGGAATCGCGCCGCGCTCCGGCACCACCGCGTACTGGGAAAAGGAGGAAACGCCGTTGAAGTGCCGGATCCGCTGCCCGTCCTGGTGAAAACGGATGATGCCGTCCCCCAGCGTGCCGTCCGCATACGGCGCGCGCCCATCACAGAGGTTGGCGCGCCCGGTCATGCAGTAGACGCAGTGACCGCAGTCCGGAATCCACGACAGGATCACGGCGTCATTCGGCCGGACCAGACGGACCCCTTCCCCGATCTCCAGCACGCGCGCCGAGCCCTCGTGGCCCAGGATGATGGGGAACTGCTTCTCGATGACGCCTTCCACCACGCTCCAGTCGCTGTGGCAGACTCCACCGGCAGCCATCTCCACCAGCACCTCGCCGGGACCCGGTGGATCCAGCTCCACCTCTTCGATCCGGAACGGCTCCCCTCGCCCGTGCAGCACCGCCGCGCGCGTCTTCATTCTCTGCTCCTGATAGCCGCTGCTCCTGATAGCCGCTGCTCCTGACAGCCGCTGCTCCTGCGTCAGCTCCCCGTGTCTCGGACTACACGCCCCGGTTCACCCGCGCGCCGCGCGCCTCCTCCGGGTCCCGACGACCCGGCTTCAGACCATCGCCGCAAACAGGAGTGCGACGAAGCTCCAGAGGCAGACGCCCAGCGATACCGCTGCGAGCAGCAGCACCGGCGGCACCGCGAGGACGGTGAGAAGGTAGCGCAGCCAGCGCCCACGCAGCGGAAGGTAGGACTCGGCGCGAATGACGGTATGGTGCTTCCGAAACGGCATCTTCAGGAGCGCGACGAGCAGCCGTATCAGGAGGTGGGTGGCCATCCCACTAACCAGGACGGTCAGGAGCATCGCGTCGGCACGCATGGCGGTTCCATCCTTCTGCCGGGCGCTCGTAAGACTGCCGTGGCACCAGCAAGCGTTTCCCCTCCCAGGCGCCCCCTCCCCCTACGTTTAGGAACCAACAAGGCGGGTAAAACGGCAGCGCCGCACCCCCTGCGGCACGCTGGAGCCTCCCATGTCTTCCCTGTTCCGGAGTCCACTCTTCGATCCCGAAGCGCGTTCCGCCTCCCCTCGACCCGTAACCGTGGCCCACG
>CAYQDT010000745.1:0-2828 GCA_964416225.1 uncultured bacterium | reverse complement strand
GAGTTCGTCTTCAATGACGAGCCGACCCGTCTGCTGCTGCTGAATGCCATCCGGGGCGCTCAACCGGAGGTGATCTTCACCCACAATCCGGACGACTATCATCCGGACCACCGCGCCACCAGCCGGGCGGTCTTCGACGCCAGCTTCATCATGGGTCTGCCGAACGTGCGGACCGAGCACCCGGCGCACCCGGGTGTGGCAACGCTCTATTATTTCGACACGCTGGCGGGTCAGGGCTTTCTCCCCACGGAGTACGTGGATATCACGGGCGCCTGGGAGACCAAGCGGGCGATGCTCGCGGAGCATCGCAGTCAGGTCGACTGGCTGCGGTATCATGACCAGATCGACATCTTCCACTTCATGGAGGTCGTGGCCCGGTTTCGCGGTCTGCAGTGCGGTGTCTCCTTCGCCGAGGGTTTCCGGCAGGCGGACGCCTGGCCGCGGGTGAAGCCGCATCGGCTGCTGCCCTGATCCGCCGGCGCCGCGCTTCCCCGGCGCTGCGGGCCGATTCCCGGCAGGCCGTACGCTCCGTTTGCCGCCGTCCGATCGTGATCCCGCCGTTCTACCGCTGCTCGTCTCTCCGCAGTACCTGCCATGCGTCTCCCTCTGATCCTTGCTCCGCTCCTCGCCGGTACGGCGCTCGCCGTCCCGCCCCCGTCGTGCGCCCGAGCTCCGCAAGCCCCCGCCCCCGCGAGCGGGGCGCCTTCGCACTGCGGCCGGCGGCACTTCCGCGACCCGCAGAAAAGCCAGCTGCCGGCTCCCGGCGTCCTTCCGGAAGGCCCGATCACCGCGTTCCAGACGAACCGGGAGTATGACCCCCGGATCGACCTGAAAACGGACTGGGTGGCCGTTCATGGTCACGGCCAGCCGGCGGAGCAGATCGACCGCGCCCTCCAGAGCTGGCGGGGCGCCGGGTATGCGGTGCACCGGATGTTTTTCATCGGCTCGGATGCCGGGCGGGTCTACGTGGACGGAAAGGCGGACGGAAAGGCCCACCCGGACGACGTCGAAACGGACGCCGCCGGCCGGCCGATTCAGATCGGGGACCGGCCCTACATGATCCCCACGGCGGGATGGCTGGAATACCTGAAAGGGGAGATCCGGCGGGCCATCGACAGTGGGGCGGACGGCATCTGGCCGGAGGAGCCGCTCCTCCACGCGGCCGGCGGCTACTCGCCCGCGTTCAAGCGCGCCTGGGAAGAGCTCTATCACGCTCCCTGGGAAGCGCCGCAGAGCTCTCCCACGACCTTTTTTCGCGGCTCGCGGCTCAAGACGGAGCTGTACCTGCACGCGGTGGACGAGCTGCTCCGCTACACCAAGGAGTACGGCCGGCAGAAGGGGCGGGATGTGAAGTTTTTCCTGCCGGTCCACTCCGCGGTCAGCTACGCCGGCTGGAACCTGCTCTTTCCGCACGCCGCGGCGGACCGCCTGCCGCTGGACGGGATGATTGCGCAGGTATGGACCGGGCCCGCCCGCACGCCCGCCGCCTACGCCGGCCGGACCGCGCCGCAGGTCTTCGAGAGCAGCTGGTCGATGTACAGCTACTTCGCCAACCTGCTGGATGGCCAGAAGGGGAAGAGCCTGCTCTTTCTCGCCGATCCGGTGGAGGACGACCCCTCGGCGTCCTGGCCGGAGTACGAGCGGTGGTACAAGGAAGTCTTCGCCGCGTCCCTCTTCTTTTCCCAGCCGCGGGGATATGAGGTGATGCCGTGGCCGGAGCGGATCTACCTGCCGGGGTTCGTCCGCGGGAGCGGCGCCGCGGCGCCGCCGGCGTACCGGACGGAGCTCTCCGGCCTCATCGCCGCGCTCCAGGAGCTTCCTGCCGCGGAGCCGGTCCGGTGGGAAGGCGCCACCCGCGGCATCGGCGTCGTGACGCTCGACACGATGATGTGGCAGCGCGGCGGTCCCTCCGGCAGCTCGATGCGCTCGCTGCATGGCCTGACGCTGCCCCTCCTGAAGCGCGGCGTGCCGGTGGAGATCGTGCCGGGCGAGCGGGCCGTCGAGCCGGGCTATCTCTCCCGGTTCAAGGTGCTGCTCCTCAGTTACGACATGCAAAAGCCGCTGGGACCGGAGATCGACACGGCGCTGGCCGATTGGGTCCGCGCCGGGGGTCGCCTGATCTTGCTCGGGGGGGAGGACCCCTACAACGACATCGGCGAGTGGTGGAGCCGCGACGGCTTTCCAGGGCCGACGGAGCACCTGCTGCGTCAGTGCGGCGCGAACGTGGAGCTGAGCCGCCGCGCACTGCGGAATACCGCCGGCCGCTACACGGACGTGCTGCGCGCGGAGATGCCGTTCCACGACCAGGAGAACCGCCGCGTCTACTCCCTTCCGCTCGCCGCGCTGCACGCCGGCGGGAAGCCGGTCTACCTCCGCTTTTCCGACCTCACCCCGGCGGATGGCTGGGGCGCCTGGGTCGGCCGGGTCCGGGTGCGGGACGGCGGCCGCGTGCGCGCGGACTTCGTCGCCGGCTCCCCGGCGGAGCGGCCGTTCCTGGTGGAGAACAACGGCTCGAAGACCGGCAGCGGGCACCGCTTCGCGGACGGCGAAGCTTCCTTCGTCTACCGGTTCAACCGCCTGTCTCCGGACGCGGTGCTCGACCTGGAGCTCGGAAACAGCTTCCGCGTGAGCGCCGCCGTGGGTCCCGACCCCGCGCTTCCGCTCCAGCCCGCCGCTCCGGGGCTGCCGCCGCTCTCGGTCGGCTCGCGGTACCCGGTGGTCCTCTACCCCGGCAAGGGGGTCGAGCCGCTCTACCGCCTCGCGGGTGAGGAGGCCTACCCGGCCTGGTCTATCCCCGCCGGCCGGGGCGGCGTTGCGTACTGCGGCCT
>CAYQDT010000744.1:0-2842 GCA_964416225.1 uncultured bacterium | reverse complement strand
GGTAGTGGGGCGCGGGCCAGGGCATCGGGACTCCTCCTTCCAGCATTGAATCACGGAAACGGAGCCACGCCCCTTCTGCCGTACGCTTCACTGAATGGCTGCACTAGTCCGGAGAACCGTAACCGTTGACCCGGGTGCCTCACGGGCCACGGTTTGTGATTCCTGTGAGTTTGGGGATTGTTTGGGCTCTCCCGCGGATTTGGTGAACGGGCGTCAGCGGACCGCGCCAGGCGTAAGCTGCAAGGCATGAGCCGCCCCATACTCCTGCCTGACCCGAGCCTGCTCCACGTCGAGTACCTCTCCGCCGCCGACGATACGGTGACCCTCACAGCCTCGGTGGTGCAGGTGCATCCTCACTGCCCCGATTGCCGGCGTCCCGCCGGGCGGATTCACAGTCGCTATTACTGCACGGTGGCCGACCAGCCGTGGAAGAGCCTACGCGTGCGGCTCCGCCTACGCACGCGCCGGTGGTTCTGTGACGCGCCCGACTGCTCGCGGCACATTTTCACCGAGCGCCTCCCCGGCTTGGTCCAGCGGTACTCGCGCCGCACGGACCGCCTCACGACGATCTTGCGGCGTCTCAGCCTGGCCCTGGGCGGCGAAGCCGGCGCCCGACTCGCAGCGGAGTTGGGGCTGGCGGTCAGCGCGGACACGCTGGTGCGGGAACTGAAGCGAGCTGATGCCGGTGACCGAGCGACGCCGCGCGTGCTGGGCGTGGACGACTTCGCCTTCCGGCGCGGTCATCGTTACGGCACGCTGTTGGTCGATCTTGAGCGCGGGAAACCGGTGGATCTCCTTCCGGACCGCACGGCGGAAACGCTGGCGCAGTGGCTGCGGGAGCATCCCGGCGTGGAAGTCATCAGCCGAGACCGAAGCAGCGCCTATGCCGATGGAGCCCGCCAGGGAGCACCAGAGGCACAACAGGTCGCTGACCGTTGGCACCTGCTCAAGAACCTGGTTGAAGCTCTGGAAGCTACCGTCGCCGGGGAAGAATGGGCTCTCATACCGGAGGCAAGCCCTCCGGTCGGTGCCGATTCAGCGCCGGTGACCAGCTTCGAGGCAGTGAATCCAGTGGTGGATGCCGCGGCAGCTGCATCCACCACCGACGCCCCCGCGCCGTCAGCGCCGGGGGGCAATACACCGGGCGAAGTCCGTCGGCGGCAACTCTATGCGGCAGCTCTATGAGGAGGTGCAACGCCTGCGAGGGCTGGGTTGGAGCCAACAGGCGATCGCCGGGAAGCTGGGCCAGCCCGTGCGGACGGTGCAGCGCTATGCCCGCGCTCCGGTTTTCCCAGCACGGAAGCGGCGCACCCGTCCGGCGGGACAGCTCGCACCCTACCGTTCCTACCTGGAGCAGCGGCTAGACCAAGGCTGTCACAATGCGGCCCAACTTTGGCGCGAGCTGCGGGAGCAGGGATTCCGAGGGTCTTACTCTGCTGTTTACGCGTGGATCGCGGAGCAGTACCCGCGGACAGCGGACGGAGCACCGGACCAGCGGCGTCCACGTCCGGCACCCACCCCTCGGCAAGTCACGTGGTGGCTCGTGCGTCGTCCAGAGCAACTGACGCCGGAACAGGTGGCATTCGTGGAAAGGTTGCGGGAACGCAGCCCCTTGCTCCACCAGGCACGAGAATTGGTCCAAGAGTTCTTCGCCCTGACCCGGAAGCGCGAAGGCCACCATCTGGAAGACTGGGTGACACGCACACAGGAGAGCGGGATCACCGCGCTACGGGCCTTTGCCCTCGGGTTGCGTCGCGATTGGGAAGCCGTAATAGCCGGCCTGACGCTCTCCTGGAGTAACGGCCCGGTGGAGGGTCAGGTGAACCGGCTGAAGTTGCTCAAGCGGCAGATGTATGGCCGGGCATCATTCCCGCTGCTCCGGGCCCGTGTCCTACAGTCCGGGTAAGGGCGGACTGGCAGCTCTAGCAATCAAGCCCTCGCAGAGCAGCAATGTGAGGGCCGGCGAGGCAACAAAGCTTCATCAAAAGCGCGGGAGAGCCATTGTTTGGCCGAACTTCTTCTGGATTATCCGGCATATCAGTCCCGAGCACTGGCTACACCTGTAAACACCGAGCGTACGGTCGATCGTTGTGGCGCAGGAGGCGGGCAGAGTTGTGGGGACCTGTCCATGAACGGCGAGTAATTAGGTAACGAGTTCTGCGTCCAGTAGGTCTCACAGGAGACCCGCCCCACAACAGGGAGTGAGCGCAAAACGGAATCGTTTCGAGGCCGTGATCAGCATGCCGGCAAGGCCAGGCTGCGGCGTTGCTCGAGATCATTTTTTGCCGCTCCCGAAACAATTGTCTACTGCGTAATCCGGGTGATATATCAATATAGGATGGAACTACTTGTGATTGAATCCGGCACGGTTCTGAGAACCGGTGTCCAATGACTGGAGAAAGGTTGCTAACGATGCCCGGAGAAGCTAACGATTTCGAGTTGTCTGGCGGCGGATTGCAACTCCACTACTCCGCTTCGAGCCTGGCAGGAGGGCCGCAATTCTCCTATCGAGACGGCTCCAAGAGCGTCAGTCGCAGTGGCGATGAAGTCAGCGTGGAGCGAACGTCATTGGGCACCTTGGTGACAATCATGGTGGAGGCAGTGCCCGACTTCCGTACGGTCCGAGCAACTCTCATCCTCCCTCCGGTCAATCTCGACGAGAGCTCCGCCGAAGTCGAGACGTATGTTGTACTATCAACGGGCCGTGACAACATCGCCGGGCCGGGCGCCATCCACGGCCAAATCGTGTCCTTTGACCCGCTCAGCGTATCGGGCAGTGCGCGGCACGTACAGTTTTAATCGGGCTGGCCTAAAAGAGCTTCCACCATCATGTCGGCGAGGT
>CAYQDT010000743.1:0-2857 GCA_964416225.1 uncultured bacterium | reverse complement strand
AAAGCTGTACGCCGCGCTGCGCGCCGCCTGAGCCGGGGGCCCGACCTCCACCGCAGAGGCGCGCACCGCGGCGAGAGGGAATAGCGGCCCGCAGAGCGTATAGTGGTGTGCGCCAGCCGGGACGAGCGGCGGCATACTTGCTCGCCGGCCGGAGCCGCGCTCTTTACCGGCCGCCTCGCCCCGCGCCGGCGGGAAGCTCGGGGCGGACTACTGCAGATGCAACTACTCCTGCGATGGGCGGTCTCCGCGGGCGCTCTCTTCCTCACGGTCTGGCTGCTGAGCCTCTTCGGCGAGGCACGCCTGGAACCGGGACACTGGTATTCCTGGTTCATCGCCGTTATCATCATGGGGCTGGTCAATTCGTTGATCCGGCCGATCGCCCGGCTGCTCACCGCCCCGCTGAACTGCATCACCTTCGGCATCATCGGCCTGGTGGTGAACGCGGTGATGTTCTGGCTGGTGGGGGTGATTGCCTCGGCACTCCATGAGCCTGTGTTCCAGGTGGGTCCACTGGGCGCGCTGATCGGCTCCCTGTTGGTGGGGGCTATCGGCGGAGTGGCGAGCAAATTGATGGTTCGCGAGGGCGACTAACGGCGCCGGACCGCCCCCGCACTTCGCGTCTCCATCCTCCAACGCGGGGCTCGGGTGGGACAGCGCCGGGTCCGGGCGAGCTCCGCAACCGGACAATGCTGATAGCGCGAACGACGGTTCGTGCACCAGGCGGTGGGACGCCTCCCGACGGCCCGAACGCCTGAACGTTGATCACCCCATCTGGGGCTCGAAGGCCGAAGTTCTCACCGTGCGTTTCGTCATCATCACTGGGATTTCGGGGTCCGGAAAGTCGCAGGCCCTCCGCGTTTTCGAGGATCTGGGCTTCTACTGCGTGGACAACCTGCCGCCGGCGCTGCTGCCCAACCTGGCGGACCTCGGCAGCGGGCAGTTCGCAAGTATCGCCTGCGTCATCGACGTCCGCGCCGGAAATGGGCTGGACGCGCTCCGCCCTGCCCTGGACGACCTGGCCAGCCGCGACGCCGAAACCACGATCCTCTTTCTAGAAGCCTCCGATCCCGTGCTGGTCAACCGCTTCAAGGAGACCCGGCGCAAGCATCCCCTGCTCCTGGAGGCGGGTGGGATCCTCCCCTCCATTGAGCGGGAGCGCGAGCTCCTCACCGAGCTCAAGGATCAAGCGCACAAGGTCATCGACACGAGCGACCACACACCGCGGTCGCTGGCACTCCTGCTGACGGAGCTGTTCGGCTCACAGTCCGGACCGCAGGCCGGTCTGGTGATCACGGTGGTCTCCTTCGGGTTCAAGCATGGCCTCCCGCTGGACGCCGACCTGGTTTTTGACGTGCGCTTTCTGGCCAATCCCCACTACGTGCGTGAACTCAGGTGGCAGGACGGGCAACAAAGCGCAGTGGTGGAGTTCGTGAAGCAGGACCCGCTCACGCAGCCGTTCCTCGACAAGCTGTACGACCTGGTGAACTATTCCATCCCTCCAAACATCAAGGAGGGGAAGGCGTATCTCAC
Organism: uncultured bacterium; assembly: GCA_964416225.1. Taxonomy (GTDB): domain Bacteria; phylum Armatimonadota; class SYMT01; order SYMT01; family SYMT01; genus CAYQDT01. Next base: position 1,327 of record CAYQDT010000743.1, on the reverse strand, counting down.
CATAGCCGTTGGCTGCACGGGGGGGCGGCACCGCTCCGTCATGGTCGCGGAAGAGCTGGCGCAGTTCCTGCGGAGCCGAGGTTACCAGCCACTGATCCAGCACCGGGACATCAAGAAATAGGGTCCCATCTGGATCACGGAGCAGATTGAGGCGGCGCCCGGAAGGGTTAATTGTTATTGGCTGGGTGAACCGCCGCTGCCGAACCCGGGGTGAGCTCCGCAGCCGCGCGTGGGAAGAGGGTGCTGTCCGCACGACCCCGAGTGGTTCCCGTCCGGTCCGGCTCCCCGTCAAACCGCACTTTCAATTCCGCAATCCCATGGCTGTCGAGAGCGAAGACCAGCCGGCGCGTTCCTCGTCGGACCTCACAAACGTCCGAAACGGACGCATACCGGCCGATGCGGACGGCCCGCCGCCCTCGTGGCGGCAGTCAATCCAGGCATCCCGCACCCGCTTCGTGGAGGCGATGAAGTGGTTCCGGCCCGGCATGCGCGTCAAGCGCTGGTTCCTGGTGGCGCTCTTCGGCATCGCGGTCCTGGTCTCCGGCGTCGACCTGATGTTCCTGATGCAGCTCGCGGACATCGGCGATCACCTGAACGAGGCGATGTACCGGGCGTTCGGGGTGACGCTCCACGAGTACAGCCCGGCGCGGCAGATCACCTATCAGGTGCTCATCGGTTTTCCGACGGCGATCCTCGGGGTGCTGATTTTCATCTACGGCGTCTGGAACATCCTGACGTCCGTCACCTCGGCCGTGATCCCGCTCGGCAACCAGCCCATCGCGGACGTGATCTGGCGGCGGAGGCAGCTCGCGCAGGGCGCGCGGATTGTGGTGATCGGTGGGGGGACCGGCCTCTCGACACTGCTGCGCGGCCTGAAGGAGTACACCAGCAACATCACGGCACTGGTAACGGTGACGGACGACGGGGGCAGCAGCGGTCGATTGCAGCGGGAGTTCAACATGCTCCCGCCCGGGGATATCCGGAACTGCCTGGTGGCCCTCGCCGACGCCGAGCCCCTCATGCAGGAGCTGTTCCAGTATCGCTTCCAGCCGGGGGTCCGGGGTGAGACCACCGAATCGTCCGGCCTGACCGGGCACTCCTTCGGCAACATCCTGATCGCGGCGATGCTGCACATCACCGGCGACTTTGAGGAAGCCGTCCGGCAGACCAGCCGGGTTCTCGCGATTCGCGGCCGGGTGCTGCCCTCCACGACCCGGAATGTGCGACTGATGGCCGAGCTGGAAGACGGCTCCATCGTGGAGGGGGAAACCACCATCGCGCGCGCGGGCCGGCGCATCAAGCAGATCATGCTGAGCGACCCGGACGC
>CAYQDT010000742.1:0-2864 GCA_964416225.1 uncultured bacterium | reverse complement strand
CCGCTGGCTCCGTGCGGCCGGTGCGCCGGCGTCCGCTCTCCTCGCGGCCTTCGTGATCGCGGTCAACCCACTCCAGATCCGGTGGTCGATCTCCGGCATGGAGAGCAGCCTGGTGGCGCTCTGGGGGATGGCGGCCTGGACCGCCTGGACCGAACGCCGCTCGGTGGTGGCCTACGCGCTCCTCGCCCTCCTCTTTCTCCTCCGCTGGGACGGGCTGCTGCTGGCGGCGGTGCTGACGGCTGCGCACTGCATCCGTGAGCGGCGGTTTCCATTGCGGGAGACGGCCCTCTTCCTGCTGCTCGTCGCTCCATGGGTGCTGTTCGCGTGGTGGTACTTCGGCAGCCCCATTCCCGTGACGGCGCTGGCAAAGGCGACGGTGTACGGCTGGCACGGCGCCAATCCCCTCTTTCCCCGACCACCCGGTCTGCCGCAGCGGCTGTTCGGCTCTCCGGTGGCGGCGCTCGGCACGCTGGCGGCGCTGGTAGGGCTGTGGCGTGTCTACGCGGAGCGGAGGACGGAGTTGGCGGCGCCGATCGTCTGGCTGTCGCTTTATGGAGCGGCGCTCTGTGTGACTCCCGTGCTGCTTTTCGAGTGGTACCTGGTCCCGCCGTTTCCGGTGTTCGCCGCTCTGGCGGCCGTCGGACTCACGGAACTGGGCCGGCGGCTGGCGGCGCGATGGCCGGAGCGCGCCCGCTCATTCGCCGCCCTGGGCGCGGCCTATGTGGCGGTCGCGGCGAGCGGCTGGTGGAGCTACACGCTCTGTGAGCGGGGGCAGCGGGTGGAGGACCGGGTGCGAAAGCCGCTGGGACTCTGGCTGCAGAACGCTTCCAGGCCGACCGACCGGGTGTTGCTGGAGCCGATCGGCTACATCGGCTATTATTCGCAGCGCCCCGTTCTGGACATGATCGGCCTCGTTTCGCCGGAGGTGCTGCCGTTCTGGCGCTCCGGGTCGCCGAGCCCCCCCACGGAGATCGCGCTGCATTTCCGACCCGAGTGGTGCGTGCTTCGGCCGGCGGAGCTGGAGCAGATCCGTCACTCACCGCGCGGTCTCGAGTGGCAGCACGCCTACGCGTTCGTCTCCTCCTACTCCTACCTGGCGGAGCGCGGCCGGCAGCCGGTGATCTTCCGCGTCTACCGCCGCCGGTAGATCAGGAGCGCGGAGGCGGATCCGAACGGGTGGACCTCTCGTGCATCGTTGAACCCGACCAGATAGCGATCACACTCCGGCCAGCGCTCAAGGCGCCAACCGGATGGGACCTCGCCCTCATCTACGGGCGCTTCCGTGGCGCCCGACGGTTCCCCGATGCAGAGGAGCACCCGCAGGCGGTCCGCACCGCGAAGCGCTCCGGAAAGGAGGTCCGGAACAAGACCACTGCCGAGCGGAGGCCAGGAACAGAGGACTCCGTCCGGCCGGAGCTCTTCCAGGGCCCGCCGCGCATTCAGCTCACCGACCCACGATCCGTAGCGGATGGGACGGTGATAGCTCCGCACCCGATCGGCGGCCTGGGCGTGGCTGTCCGTAGCGGCCACCCGCACACCGCGCCGCGCCAGCTCCGCCGCGAGGCGCCCGGTCCCTGCCGCTACCTCCAGCCAGCGCGACACCGGCTCCTCCCGGAGCCTCGCCGCCAGCGGCTGGAGCAACTCCTGGTTCCAGAAGGTATAGCCCAGCTCCTCGAACCAGCGTCCGCCATCCGCCCGGAGCACCGCGGCAAACAGGGGAAGGGGCGGAAGCTGCAGCGCGGCGCGCTCGGCCTGGTCTGCGAGCGACGACCATGGATCCGTGGACACAGGCTACCTCACCGGGATTGAGAAGGCGGCGATCCGGGAATAACAAAATTCAGCTCTCTGGGAAGTCGGGGCCCGCCGCCGGTTTGCCCTTCCGGCGCCTCGCTGCCGGCTTCCCTTGCTTTCAGTGACCGGCCGGCGCCGGCGCGGCGCACGTGCGCGCCCTGCTCCAGCGGCTCCGCCGACAGGAATACCGTATGCCGACGCAGACACGACCTCGAATCTCCGCCGCGACGCGGGATGTCGCGCACCGAAAGTCCGCCATCCGCGCCCTTCGCTCGGGTGGGATGGTCCCCGGCTCCATCTTCGGACATGGCGACCCGCAGAATATCCAGGTATCCGCGCGCGCGCTCCAGGAGTTCCTCACGGAGCATGCGTCCGGGGCGCTGATGGATCTGGAGCTGGGCGGTAAATCCGCCACCGCCGTCATCCGCACCCTGGAACGGGACCCGGTGACGGGGCGGGTTATCCACATCGGGCTCCAGCGGGTTGACCTTGGTGAGACGATCCATGCCGCAGTTCCGGTCCATTACATCGGAGAGGAGCTGCTGATCAAGGAGCAGTACGTGCTCGAGCGGCAGATCGACGAGGTGGATGTCAACGGCCGCGCGGACCAGATTCCTGAAGCACTCACCGTGGACGTGCGGCGGAAGCGGCCGGGAGACCTGATTCACATCTCGGACCTGCAGATGCCCTCCGGGATCACCCCCACCAGGACGCCGGACACGATTGTAGCACGAATTACCAGTCCGAAGGTGGCGCCCGACGTGGAAGCCGCGCTGGAAGCGGAGGAGGCCGCGCACCAGGCGCTTGTGGCCTCGCACGGAGCCGAGGAGGCGGAGGGTACCACCGAGGAATCGGTGGGCACGTAGAGAAGCCTGGTCAGACAGCGGGTGCCGGGTCCGGCGATGCCGAGGCCATCCGGGCCCGCTCCCGCTCCCAAACACCGGCCGGCGGACGCCGGCTCCTCCCGCCGGTGCTCCCGCGTGCGGCCCGGCGACGCCCGGTCCGCACGCGGGGCAGTTTCGCGGCCCGGTGGCGCCGCACCGCGCCCGCCGCCCTCCGTCGCGGCGGCTCGG
>CAYQDT010000741.1:1103-2883 GCA_964416225.1 uncultured bacterium | reverse complement strand
TCTCCCTTTCGCTCTCCCGGCTGCCGCGGCGCTCGCGGCGCTGCTATCGGCCGGCGCCTCCGGACAGGCTCCCGACGCCATTCCCTTGGCCCCGCTGGATCTCTCCGCCGTGGAGCAGGGCTGGGGCATGCCGCAGCGGGACCGCTCCGTCGGCGGGCACCCGCTCAGCATCGGCGGGCGGTCGTTCGACCGGGGGCTCGGGACCCATCCCCCGGGCGCCCTCCTGCTGCGGCTGGACGGGGGCTCCCGCCGCTTCCGGACGTGGGTGGGGATCGACGACGAGGTCGGCCGGCGCGGCAGCGCGGCCTTCCGCGTGGTGGAGGACGGGCGCTCCCTCTGGAGCAGCGGCGTGGTGCGCGGCGGCGAGGCCCCGCGGCGGGTGGACGTGAGCGTGGCCGGCGTGCGGACGCTCCTGATCCTGGTGGGTGACGGCGAGGCGCCTGCCGCAGCGACCGCGCAGGGATCGTCCGGCGGGACGGGGAATGCACGGATAGCCGGGCATGGTGCCGGAGCGGCGGGGATCGACGTAGCGATGAGGTGCGACGATGAGCCAGCAGCTTTCCGAGCGGGTCCAGGGGTCAGCGGGCGAGGGAGCGTGCCGCTCGCGGTGGGGGGCGACTTCCGTTTTCTATCTTCCGGCGTTCCCGCGAGGAACGGCCGCGCGAGCCGCTGCGGCGGCGCTGCCGGCCCTCGGCCTCCTGCTCCCGCAGGTCGGCCCCGCGCGGGCGGCGGAGATCCTGACGCCCAAGCCGCCGGAGATGCCGCGGATCAACGGCGCCCGGGTTTACGGGGCCCGGCCGGGGCGGCCCTTCCTCTTCACAATCCCGGCGACCGGTGAGGAGCCGATCACCTACGCCGCGCGCGGGCTCCCGCCGGGGCTCTCCCTCGACCGGCGGCTGGGACGGATCACGGGCCGGTGCGCGCGCGCCGGAGAATACCGGGTCCGGCTCACGGCAACGAATGCCCGGGGCCGGGACACGGAGACGCTCCGGATTAAGATCGGGGACCAGGTGGCGCTCACGCCGCCGCTCGGCTGGAATAGCTGGAACTGCTTCGCGGGTGCGGTGGACCAGCAGAAGGTGGCCGCCGCCGCGGAGGCGATGGTGAAGAGCGGCCTGGCGAAGCACGGTTGGACCTATATCAATATCGACGATACCTGGCAGGGCGCCCGCGGCGGCCCGTATCACGCGCTCCAGGGAGACGAGAAGTTCCCGGATCTGCAGGCTCTTTGCGATCGGATCCACCGTCTGGGCCTCAAGGCCGGCATCTATTCCACTCCCTGGACGACCTCCTATGCCCATTATCCCGGAGGCTCCGCGAACAACCCGGAAGGCGCCTGGACCCCTCCGCCGCCGATGCAGGCGTTCGATCCGAAGCTGCTGGGCTGGACGGTGGGAAAGTACTCCTTCGCGAAGGCCGACGCGAAGCAGTGGGCGCAGTGGGGCTTCGACTACCTGAAGTACGACTGGAACCCGATCCGGGTGCCGCAGGTGGAGGAGATGGGAGACGCGCTCCGCGACAGCGGCCGGGATTTCGTCTACAGCCTCTCCAACAGCGCGGACTTCACCGGCGCCGCGGACTGGGCACGCCTGGCCAACTGCTGGCGGACCACGGGAGACATCGAAGACACCTGGCGGAGCGTCAGCTCGATCGGCTTCAACCAGGACCGTCTGGCGCCCTGGGCCGGCCCCGGCCACTGGAACGACCCGGACATGCTGGAGGTCGGCAACGGCAGCCTGACCCCCGACGAGATGTACACTCACATGTCCCTCTGGTGCCT
>CAYQDT010000741.1:0-1093 GCA_964416225.1 uncultured bacterium | reverse complement strand
ATGCTGGTGGTGGGAATGGTCGGCTGGGGCCCGCGGCTCCATCCGACGCGCCTCACCCCGGAAGAGCAGTACACCCACCTCTCGCTCTGGTCGCTCCTCGCGGCGCCGCTTCTGATCGGCTGCGATATGACGAAGCTGGACGACTTCACCCTCGGGCTCCTCAGCAATGATGAGGTTCTGGCGGTGGATCAGGACCCGCTGGGCCGGCAGGCGCGACGCGTGGCGGAGGACCTGGAAGCCGGGACCGAGGTGTGGGCCCGTCCGCTGGAGGACGGCACCACGGCGGTCGGCCTCTTCAACCGCGGTCGCTATGAGGTGGTGGCGCCGCCGCGGCGCCGCTCCGGAGCGGCGGCCCCGGTCTGGCGGGTGGTCGACCGCGCGACCCGGATGGGCACCGACTTTCCCGGCGAGGCGGAAGCACAGGCGGAGCTGGCAAAGCGGGGCGGCACGGTGGAGGTGGCCGCCTCCTGGACGGAGCTGCACCTCCAGGGACGTCAGCCGGTCCGCGACCTCTGGCGCCAGCGCGACCTCGGCCCGAGCCGGGACCGAGTCACGGCGCGCGTCCCGCTGCACGGCGTGGTCTTGCTGAAAGTCGGCCGGCCCCGCCCGGTGGATTGAGGCGCCGCTCGCCCGCGACCGGGTCCGCTTTCAGCCGCGAGAACCCGGAAAACTCACCACGGAGACATGGAGACACGGAGACACGGAGACGCGAGGGAGAGAGGCTGCGGCGAGTCCTGGCCGCCTCCGTCCCGGGCTCGCCCCCGCCAGCATTGTCTCGGTCGCGATCCTGGTTGAAACCCTCCTGGGCCACCGGTTCCTGGGAGCGGAAAGAGCGTGACGAGTCGCGACGGGAGTCCAGCGAAAGTAGGGGCGCGCATTCCTACGATTGGTGTGCACCCTCGCTGGCAGTCGGGCCGTCCAATCGGGTATGGAACCTACCCACGGCTACACGCTCGCACAACTTTCGACCGACCGCCCTGACTGGGAGCGGGAGTGCGCCCGGTTGGAAGCCGAGATCTGCCAGGCGACCGCCGATGCCGGGCAGAGCCTGGCCGCCGCGGTGCTGCGCGCCCAGTTCCGTCGCGCGGATGGT
>CAYQDT010000740.1:0-2885 GCA_964416225.1 uncultured bacterium | reverse complement strand
GGCATCGTCCGGCACCCCACAGGGGCCCGACGAGCTACGGGATTCATCCCGTCGCTCTCGTGCGCCACGGCCACCACCATGCCGACCTCGCCCGGCATCCCGCCGCGCGCACCGCGCGATACCACGCCACGCCGGCCACCCTGCCCTCGCTCCCTCTCCGTGTCCGCCGTGTCTCCGTGGCGAGCTTCTCTCCCCCGTCCATCTCTCGGTCGTGAGCCTTCCCGGCCCGCACCCGGATCAGAAGATGCCGAAGCGCTTGGGGCGGGGAGGCGGCTCCAGGGCTGTCGGACGGCGGAGGACCGACTCGCCGGAGCGGAGCAGGCCCGTAAACAGGCCCTCCAGGGCGGCGGTGCGCGCGGTGGGGTCCGTGGCTTCCTGGAGAACGGCCAGGGCGGCGGCGCGCTCGGTGTCGGTCGGCTCCCGGTCCAGTGCGAGGCGGTACAGCCCGAACACCAGCACGCGGTCCGGCCGGTTCAGCGCCTCGAACTCGCCCGTCTGCATGAGCGCCCAGGAGAGGTCGACCAGGGAGTCCGCCTTTTCGTCCGGGCTCTTCGCGTTCTTCAGCACGTCGGCGCCCGCGCCGCTCTCTTCCGGCTTCGGCTCGCGCCCCATCAGCAGCAGCCAGAGGTTTTTCACCAGCCGCTCGTCCCGCGCGGTGTCCGACTCCCGCGCCGCCATCTTGAGGAGGGGCGCGAAGGTCGGGATCTGCTTGACCGCCTCCAGGGTGGCTTTCCCGAACTCATCCGTGATGAGGGAGCGCCGGGAGACCCCGCGGCGCATCTCCGGGCTCAGGTTGGCGGGCGGCGTGCGCCCCTCGCCCCGTCTCTCGTCGTCGCTGCTCATGGGCCGTTCCTATAGCTCCCGGCGCCCTTCCAGCGCCTGGATGAGGGTTGCCTGGTCCGCATAATCCAGGTCCCCGCCCACGGGAAGCCCGAAGGCGATCTTGCTCACCCGGACTCCGAACGGCTTGATCAACCGGGCCAGATACATCGCCGTGGTATCCCCCTCCACGGTGGGATTGGTGGCCAGGATCACTTCCCGGACGGCGCCGTGCTGGAGGCGCTCGATCAGCTCCCGCACCCGCAGCATCTCCGGCCCGATTCCCTCGAGCGGGGAGATGACGCCGCCCAGTACGTGATACTTGCCGCGGAACTCATTCGTGCGCTCCATGGCCAGCAGGTCCCGCGGCTCCGCCACCACGCAGAGCACGCCGGGGTCCCGGCGCTCGTTCCGGCAGACCTCACACACCGCCTGATCCGTGAAGTTGAAGCAGACGCGGCAGGTGCCGATCCGCTCCTTCACCTCCAGGATCGCCTCGGAGAGCTGCCGCGCCTCATCCGCCGGGATGCGCAGCAGGTAGAACGCCAGCCGCTGCGCGGACTTCGGCCCGATTCCCGGCAGCTTCTCCAGCTCGCCGACCAACCGGGCCAGTGGTTTCGCGTAGTGCATCCTCAATCTCCGTTGCCGGTTGCCTCAATTCCCGTCCCCAATCACCGCAAATCCAGGCCAGTGTGTCCACGCGCAGCCCGCCGGATCAGAAGATCCCGGGCGGAAGCCCGAAGCCTCCCGTTACCCCGCGGAGGCGCTCCTCCTTCTGCTTGGCGGCCTTCTCCATCGCGTCGCGGACGGCGCTGACCACCAGGTCCTGGAGCATCTCCGCATCTTCCGGATCGATCACCTGCGGGTCGATCTGGACCGACTCCAGCATCCCCGCGCCCGTCACCTCGGCCCGGACCATTCCGCCGCCGGCGCTGCCCTCGATCCGCATCTGGGCGAGCTCGCCTTCCAGCTTCTGCATCTGCTCCATGGCCTTCTGGGCCTTCTTCATGACGTCCGCCATGTTGCCCAGACCGCCCATGCCGCCAAAACCGCGCATCTCGTTCTCCTCTTCACCAGGCCGACTGCCGGTGTTCTTCTGCCCAAAGTGTACCCAAAATAGACCCCCGTGCGTCGGTGGCGGGCATCCGCGCCTCGCACCCGTGCCGCGCTACGGCCCCTCCCGGACGTCCCGCCCGTCGACGATCCGCCCGTCGAACACCTCCAGCACGTCATGCACCAGCTCGTCGCCCCCGGTCCCGCCGGGGGTGGGGGGCGGCGCGGGGGGGCGGGCTGGGAGCGGATCGCTCTTGCGCGCGGCCGCCGGCGTGCCGGCTTCCCGCTCCGCGGCACGGCCGGGCGCCGGGGCCGTCTTCGCCCCGGCCTTCCCGCCGCCGGTGCCGGTGCCGCCTCCGTTCCCGCCGCCGTACTCGGCGCGGACCCGGCACTCCATGCCGGTCACCTGCTGAATCGCCTGGGCAAGCGGATCGCTGAAGTTCTTCCCCCGGGTCGTGAACAGGTCCGCCATCGTCCGGTTCGGAAACAGGAGAACCAGCGTGTCTCCCTCGAAGCGGTCCGGCTGGGTGTCCACCAGGCACGCCTCGATGTTCTTCTTATTCGTCCGCTTGAGCTGCTCGCCCACCAACCGCCACTTGCGCCGGAGCACCTCCAGGTCGGGTGTTCCGGACGCGGGAGCCGCAGGTGTGGAGACCGGGGCCGCCGGCGCCGGCTCGCTGCGCGGGGCCGGGGGCGGGGCCGGAGAGGCGGTACGGCTCGCGGGCATGGGCCTCGACGCGGGCGGGACATCCGGCAGTTCGTCCGGTGGCGGGGGCGGCGCGCCGAAAAGGTCCAGGTCGTCCTCGTCTTCCCGACCGCCGGTCCGCGCGTCGCCGACCGTGAGCGGCGGCGGCGGGAGCGGCGCGCCGCCGAAGCCGGCGGCAGCGGCGGTACCGCTCTCGGCCGGCCGCGCGCTCTGGGGCTCCTCCACGAAAGGCGGAGCCGCCGGGGCCGCCGCCGGAACGGCAGCGGGAGGGGGAGGGGAAGCGGCGGCGGGAGCGGAGCGCGGTGCC
>CAYQDT010000739.1:0-2893 GCA_964416225.1 uncultured bacterium | reverse complement strand
CAGTGACATGCGTGTTGATCCGCCGCGTGACGATCGATCGCGAACATGAAAAGCTCCGAACCGGCCCGAAAAGTGCCGGTGAGGGTCGGGCTCGCCTCCGGGCCTCCGGCGCCGCTGGAGAAGCGCGGCTCCCCGATTACGGTTAAACGACCGGCCGGCCCAGGCCGGCATCCTCGCGCGGGTGAATATCCGCCGCCGCCAGCCGCATCTGCTCCGCGGTGATCTCGAAGATTCCGTCCGCGTTCAGCCCCTTCGCCACGGGCAGCACCTTGGAGAAGCCGCCGGTGGCCGCGTCCAGGTCCGCGGCGATATCCAGCAGGATCAGGCACTCGCGGAGCGCTTCCTCGAGGCTCATCTCCCGGAACGGCTTGCGCGTGCGGATGATGTAGTCGAACGCGCCGCGGATGCGCTCGGAGCCGGAGCCCGCCGCCCCGAATTCCGCGGTCTCGAACCGCGCGCCCATCCCATCGTAGAAGAAGATCCGCCCCTCGTTCGTCCGGGGGTCGTACGCGCTGACGATCGGGATGAAGGCGCCGATGCCGGAGAGAGCCATCTGGAGGTTGCCGGCGATGGCCCGCGAGACCTCGCTCACCTTTCCATCCAGGCTCATCTCCTGGAGCTCGCGGCGCTTGTAGTACTTGAACGAATGCTTGAGGTACCGCACGATCTCCAGCGCCCGGGCAAAGGAGCCGGAGATGGCGATGAGGGTGTAATCATCCAGCGCGAGGACCTTCTCCGCGCGGTCGAACATGACCCCCATCCCCGCGGTGGCGCGCCGGTCGCCCACATTGAGGACGCCGTCCCGGTACTTCACCGCGATGACGGTGGTGCCGTGCGTGTCGAGTGCGGAGCCGTGTGCCGTCCGGGCCGGGGCAGGGGGCGGAACGGGCGCGTCCGCGACGCGCCCGCCCAGGCCGGGAAGCCCTCCCAGCAGTTCACTGAAATCACCAGGTCTTGTCATTCTCGGAGTTTGGTACGGTCGGGGTCTGGTAGGGCCGGCGCCCGCTCGAGCGCGCAGCACGTTATTGCCCGCTGCGCTGGCGGTAGCGCTTTGCCTGCTCCGGATCGACCCGCCGCATCCGCTTCAGCAGGTCGCTGGGGTCCGGCCGCTTCACGCCCGGCGCTTTCGGGCCGTCATCGCCGCCGGGCCGCGTAATCGGCTCCGCGGGCGACGTGGGCCGCTGGATTCGCTCTTCACCCTTGATCGGGAACATGCTCTCCTCCTGATGCGGGAGACAGGATTTCAATCGCCTCCGGCACTGTTGTAGCGGCCTCGAAACGGGCGCGCAAGCCGGCATCTTCGCCGGAATCTTTTCCGGGAGCGCCGTCTCCCGCGCCGTAGCCGGTGGGGAAGTAGACCCAGCGGGTCTCCCCGTCCGCCCGCAGCGCGGCGCGGCCCCAGCTCACCCGGGCGATCTCCCGCGGGAAGCGCCGCACCAGCTCGCCGCGGAGCCAGGCGCGCGTGTTTTGCGGCGCGCGGACCACCGCGCACGCCACCGCGTCGTCCTCCACCACGCGCCGGACGGCTCCGGACTGCTCCAGCATCGCGTGCAGGCCGGCTTCCGGATCGATATTGTGGTACTCCAGATCCAGGCTGTGGAGCGCCGGGTCGTCCCACCCGAGCCCCTCCGCCTCGAGGTAGGTCTCCAGCAGCCGCCGCTTGGCCACCCAATCCACGCGGTCTTCCGCGCGGAACGGGTCGGCTTCCAGGTCAGTGAGCAGCCGGTCCCACTCGCGGAGCACCCAATCCGTCTCGCCTCCCGCGCCGCCGACCAGCTGCTGCGCGTCCCGCAGGTAGATCCGCTGGATGTCGGTCGCCCGCATCGTGCGGCCATCCTCGAGCTCCACCAGCCACCGCAGCGAGGGGTCGCGCGAGATCTGCTGGATGGCCGTCACGGGGTTCCGGAGACGGAAGAGCGGCTCCCAGCCGGCCTCGATCAGCGCCAGGACCAGGCAAGTCGTTCCCATCTTCAGCGCGGTGGCAAACTCGCCCATGTTCGCGTCGCCGCAGATCACGTGCAGCCGGCGATAGCGCCGCGGGTCGGCGTGCGCCTCGTCGCGGGTGTTAAAGATGGGCCGCCGCGCGAGCGTGTCCACGCTGGCGATCTCCGCGAAGAAGTCCGCGCGCTGGGAGAGCTGGAAGTGGCATTCCCGCGCGAACGGTCCGCCCGTCTCCACACCCGTCTTCCCCGCTCCCGCATACAGGATGCGGGTGACCAGGAACGGGAGCATCCCGAACAGCAGCTTCTCGAAGGGAACGGAGCGCTCGGTGAGATACCCCTCGTGGGTTCCGTAGCTCATCCCGTGGAAGTCGGTGTTGTTCTTGAAGAGGCGAACGTCCCGGCCGGTCTCGTCACGGCGGCGCTGCGCGCAGCGGAGGGTGATCCGCTCGCCCGCCCGGTCATGCGCCACCAGGTCCCGCAGCGTGCGGCATTCCGGCGTCGCGTACTCCGGATGACCGTGGTCGTTGTAGAGGCGGGCGCCGTTCGGCAGCGCGCGGTCGGCGCGCTGCTGCTCCCCGCTCAGGTGGCTGGCCGCGCCGTGCCGGTCCAGCTTGGCGTCTTCCTGGTCGTAGCTCAGGTGGTCGACCTGGAAGCCGCGAATGTCGCGCCGCGGATCCTCCGCGCGGTAATCCCACGGTCCGGCCCACGTTTCCCCATAGGCGCCGACGAGCAGGCGCGACTCTTCCATCAGGTCGCCGGCGCCCCGGCCCTCGACGAGGATGCCGTACTCCGTTTCGATGCCGAACAGGCGGCCGCCGATCGGCGCTCCGCCGGAATGCTGCGTAAGACTCATGAAAGCGGTCCGTGGGCCGGTGCTTTCCGAGCCCGGCGGTAGCTCAGTGTACACGGGATTTGGCCGCGCTGTTCACTTTCCGGGGAGCGGTTCCCTC
>CAYQDT010000738.1:0-2896 GCA_964416225.1 uncultured bacterium | reverse complement strand
CCGGCGGACCTTCGTGCTTATCTCGGGAGGGAGACCCTGGACCGGTTCCACGGTCTGAAGGCGAGCTGGGACCCGGAAGGTCTCCTGACCAGCGCGCTGGCGGAGCGGCTGGAGCTCACCTGACGGTGGCCCGGCCGCTCCCGCCGCAGCCGTTCTAGCGCAGCTCCGCGTCGACCCGGAGCCCGCGCTGTTCGTCGGTGCTGCGCGCTTCAAGCTCCCGGAAGTAGCTCCGGATTCGTGTCTCCGGCGCTGCTCGCGTGTCCCGGGGAAGGTGCACCCCGATCCGAAGCGTGGTGTGGTATCGGGACGGATCCGTCTCGTGGTGCGGGAGCCAGAGCTCCTGACCCAGCAGCACCACGCTGTCCAGAAGCTCCTCTTCGGTGATGGCGAGGCGCTGGATCTCCTGCCAGGCGCGCACGCCCTTCTCGATGAGAACCGCGGCGCGGCTCTCCAGTGGAACATAGCGACACTCACTCACGTTGGCCGTCCCTTCAACCGGTCATTCTGAAACCCGCTCCAATGGAGACGCCGCTTCCGGTCCACGGCGCGGGCGTGCGCCGCCGAGGCGCTCCGTGAGCGGCCGCCAGGCCCCCTCGCGCCTCCGGAGCGCCTTCCCACACTTCTACCCCATCCGGCGTAGCTGCCCCGATCGCCCCCTACGATATATCTCCGGATGGATCGGCGCGCGGCAGGAAGCTTCGAACGCGGAGTGCGGAACGCCGCTGTTCCGGGCCGCGCTCATGCTCAAAAGCGGCCATTGATGCGGTGACCAGCGGCTCGATCCCACGCACGGGCTGGAGCTCCACCGGACGGGTCTGCGGAGAACTTTCGCTCCACTTGCCGCCCCGGGAGAATATCTGAGCGCGCGGCCGGACGCCGCCGCTGTGCCGGGAGCCGGAGCCCGGATCACGACGCGGCGGCCGTGATCTCCGCCACGAGTGAGGCATTGGCCGGCGGAAAGGCGTATTGCGAGAGCTCTGATGGAGCCACCCACGCCCACTCCGCCACCTGGATGGGTCTGGGCGGACCGCCCACATACTCGCAATCGATGGGGTGCAGCCGGACCGACCGCTCCGGATAGCTCCACTCGATCGGGGCCCGCGGGAGCATCGGACGGCACCGCACGCCCACTTCTTCCAGCGCTTCGCGGGCAGCGGCCGCTTCGGGGGTCTCGCCCCGAAGGATTTTGCCCCCCGGAAACTCCCACAACCCGCCGAGGTGGCTGTCCGCCGGGCGGCGGGTGATCAGTACGCAGCCGTTCCGCCAGACCAGGGCCAGCGCGACCTCAAGCACTGAAGCGGAGCTCAAGCTGACCCTCCCCGAGCCCCGCACCCGCTTCCAGGGCGCGGCGTGCGATCTCCCGGTGCGCGGCTGGAAGCGCGTAATCGCCAAGCTGCGGTACGCTGACCCAGTTCCACGCACGGCAGCCCACGCTTCTCGGCTCCCCCACGCTCTCCACGCAGTGGAATGCTTCCAGGGAAATCCGGTACCGCGTCACGGAATGGCGCACCAACGCCGCGCGGGGACCGGGAGTGACCTCGATCCCGGTCGTCTCCCGGACCGCTCGGCGCACCGCCTCGCCCGCCTCCTCACCCGTCCGGACCTCGGCGTTCGGGAACTGCCACATCCCGGCCCACCGGCTCTCGTCTTCCCGACGCTTCGCGATCAGGACCCGGCCGCCGCGCCAGACGAGGCCCGCGACCATGTGGACGGGGGTCACCGCGGGCCGCGCGGCGATCTCCGGGAGCCGCTCCTGAATTCCCAGTCGCCGCGCCTCGCACACGCCGCGGACCGGGCAGACCTCGCACCGGGGATTCACCGGCGTGCAGACGGTTGCTCCAAGCTCCATCATGGCGGGGTTGAATTCGCGCGCGTCTCCCGCGGGGATCAGCCACTCCGCCAGCTCCCAGAGGCGGGTCCGCAGCGGCGCCTTCTTGGGATCTCCATGGAAGGCGAAGAGCCGGCAGAGGACGCGGATGACGTTACCGTCCACGATGGGCGCCGGAACGTTGAAGGCGATGCTGGCGATGGCTCCCGCCGTGTACGGCCCCACTCCCGGAAGCGACAGAAGGTCTTCCAGCCGGCTGGGTACGCGGCCTCCAAACCGCTCCATCACCTCCCGAGCCCCCCGCAGCAGGTTGCGGGCGCGGGAATAGTAGCCCAACCCCTGCCACGCGTGCAGCACCTCATCCTCGGAGGCGGCCGCCAGGGCGCGGACGGTCGGGAAGCGCGCCATCCACAGCTCGAAGTACGGGATAACGGTGGCGACCTGCGTCTGCTGGAGCATCATCTCGGATACCCAGATGGCGTACGGGTCCAGGTCGCGCCTCCACGGGAGCTCACGGCGGCATTCGCGGAACCACCGCAGCAGCGGCTCACCAATACTTGCGGCGTGCAGGGGCTCCTCGGGCTCGACGGAAGCCCCGGCCGGGTTGGTTTCATCCGGGGGAGAGCAGACGGGGTTCATCGTGGCGATTGTACCGCAGACCGCACGGTTGGCAGGGAGCCGAACAGGTGCCTAAGTCGCCCATGCAGGCTAATGCTCGGAGAGGCAGTCGATGCCGCTCGGACGCTCCCGCAGCACCTCTCGTATTCGATCCAGGGTTCGCGGGTGCCCCACGGCCATGGGCCGGTAATTAACCGGGTTTTCGAGGAATCCGGAAAAAGGCACCGCGCCCCCATCCAGGTATTCGATCACGCAGCCCGCTTCCTCCACAATCCCCCAGGCGGCGCCGAGATCATGCAGCTTTTCCTGGACGCTGATGTTGGCGCGGAGCTGGCCCGCCCCCGTGTAGCACCAGTGGGCGGCGAGGCTGCCGAAGTTCCGCTGGCGGCAGCGGAACGGCCCAAACACCACGATGAGAAACGCCTCGCGGCCCATACCAAACGGGTCTTA
>CAYQDT010000737.1:0-2899 GCA_964416225.1 uncultured bacterium | reverse complement strand
CCTCTCCAAGCTGAACAGCACGGAGAAAAACATCCTCACCATCGAGGACCCGGTGGAATACGAGCTTCCCGGGATTACGCAGGTCGGCGTCAATCCCAAGGCCGGCCTCACCTTCGCCGCCGGGCTCCGGTGTATGCTCCGCCAGGATCCGAACATCATCATGGTCGGTGAAATCCGAGACGCGGAGACGGCGCTGATCGCCGTGGAAGCGGCGCTGACGGGTCACCTCGTGCTCTCCACCCTGCACACGAACGACGCCCCCGGCGCGGTGGCCCGCCTCCTGGACATGGGAGTCGAGCCGTTCCTCATCTCCTCGGCGGTCTGCGGCGTGCTCGCCCAGCGCCTGGCGCGCCAGATCTGCCCGCGCTGCAAGATCAGCTACCAGCCGCCGATGGACGCGGTGCGGCGCCTCGGCCTCTCCACGGAGAGCACCCAGGGCGTCAAATTCTACCGCGGGAAGGGCTGCGAATATTGTCGCAACACCGGCTACAAGGGCCGGACCGGAATCTATGAGCTGATGACGCTCAACGACGAGATCCGGGACATGGCGCTCCAGCGCGCCAGCGGCCACCAGATCCGCGAGGCCGCGATCCGCAACAACATGATCACGCTGAAGTCCGACGCCACCGAGAAGGTGCTGCTCGGCATGACCACGCTCGAGGAGACGCTCCGTGTCGTTTACAGTGGCTAACTGGGATCAGGCACTTCCCGCGCTGACGGAAACGCCGGTGGTGGCCGGAGCGCTTCCGCTGGCCGAGCTGCACATCGACGACCTGCTGACGGAGGCCACCCAGCGCGGCGCCTCCGACCTGCATCTGTCCGTGGGGCTTCCGCCCACGATCCGCGTGGACGGCCGCCTGCAGCGTCTCAACTACGAGGCCCTCACCAACCAGGACGTCCAGCGGCTGATCTACGACGTGCTCACGAACCAGCAGATTCAGTGGTTCGAAAAGGTCCGGGAGCTGGACTTCTCGTACGGACTGCAGTCCGTCGGCCGGTTCCGCTTCAACGTGTACCGCCAGCGGGGCAATATCGGCGCGGCCATGCGCGCCATCCCGACGAAGGTACCCACCATCGAGGAGCTCCGCCTGCCGCCGATCCTCCGGGACCTGGGCCGCCGCCCCAGCGGACTGGTGCTCGTGACGGGGCCCACCGGCGCCGGTAAGTCCACCACCCTGGCAACGATGATCGACCTGATCAACCAGGAGCGGGACTGCCACATCATGACTATCGAGGACCCGATCGAGTACCTCCACGGTCACAAGCGCGCGATGATCAACCAGCGCGAACTGGGGCAGGATACCAACAGCTTCGAGAACGCGCTCCGGGCGATTCTTCGCGAGGATCCGGATGTGATTCTCGTCGGTGAAATGCGGGACCTCGAGACGATCTCGGCGGCCATCACGCTGGCAGAGACGGGGCACCTGGTTTTTGCCACGCTCCATACTCGGAACGCTCCCCAGACGATCGACCGGATCGTGGACGTCTTTCCCGCCTATCAGCAGGATCAGATCAAGGTGCAGCTTGCCAACGCACTGGAGGCGGTGGTGGCACAGCAGCTCCTGCCACGCGCGAGCGGCGGCCGGATTCCGTGCATCGAGCTGATGATGGCGAACAGCGCGATCAAGAACCTGATCCGCGAGGGAAGGACGGAGCAGCTCTACTCGATCATGGAAACGGGCGGCGCGCACGGGATGGTCACCATGGACCGGGCGCTCGTCCAGCTCCTTCGGATGGGGACGATCACCCTGGATGTCGCCCGCGCGGCGAGCCTCGATCCGGACAACCTGCACCGCCTACTGAAAAACTTCGGGATGTAAGGCGAAGCGGGCCGCCGCGGCGCGCTCCCGGCCACCGGACTCGGAGAGCGCCGCCGGCAGCCGCCCTTCATCCCCGGCCCGTGATCCGCCTGAGCGTCCGAATGCCCTGCTCCGGCATGGCGGCCAGAAGCAGGATCAACAAGGAAAGCCCTACCGGCCAGTCACCCAACCGGACGTAGAGCGTGCGGTCCGTTCGCAGCGGGATCGCCGCCATCCGGTACCCGACATCGAACATCGGGATGCTCCCGAGCGTGCGGCCGTACGGATCGATCAGCTCCGAGATGCCGGTTGCGGCGGCCCGGGCGACGGAGCGGCGGGTCTCTACGGCGCGAAGGGGCGCGAATGCTTCGTGCTGCAGGCCCGCCGCGCTCCGGCCGGACCAGCCGTCGCTGGTGAGAACGGCGAGCAGGTTCGCGCCCCGATTCACATAGGCCCGCGAGATCTCGCCGAAGGCGGATTCGAAGCAGATGGAGACGCCCACCCGGCCGCCGGACCAGGCCAGCGGCCGCCATTCCAGTCCCGGCCGGAGATCCTCCGCCGGCATCCCGAGAGTGGTGGTCCAGGCCAGCAGCGGCCGGGCGGGCAGGTATTCGCCGAAC
The DNA here is from genome assembly GCA_964416225.1 of uncultured bacterium. Taxonomy (GTDB): domain Bacteria; phylum Armatimonadota; class SYMT01; order SYMT01; family SYMT01; genus CAYQDT01. Next base: position 480 of record CAYQDT010000737.1, on the reverse strand, counting down.
GGGACGATGCGCACCTTGTCGTAGACGCCCAGCACGGCCGCGTCCGGGCCGAGCATGACCGCTGAGTTGCTCTCTCCCGCGCCGGCCGAGCTTGCCACAAAGCTTCCGGTAAGCAGGCTCGACCGGCCTTCCGCGAGCAGGGATGCGAGTAGCGACCGGGTGAGGCCGTCGTGGACGGCGTCTTCGCGGCAGGCCGTCTCCGGCCACACCACCAGCTCCGCCCCGTCCCGCTGCGCCTGGCGCGTTGCTTCCGCATAGTCACCCCAGTTGTTCCGGGTGAAAACGGCTACTCCGGGAATCGCGAAGGAGTGGCCCTGCTGCACCACCGCGACGCGGGCGGTTTTGAGGACGGAGGCCGGATGCCCCAGGATCCAGGCGCCGCGTCCGAGGCTTGCCGCCACGAGGAGCCCGCTGGCGAGCAGCCAGAGCAGGGCAGCGCGCGCAGTGGGGTCGCGGCGCGATCCGTTGCGACGCCCCGTG
>CAYQDT010000736.1:0-2907 GCA_964416225.1 uncultured bacterium | reverse complement strand
CGCGACGAAGCGATCGATGGCGCGCACAAGCACATAGTCGGCGGTCAGTTCCACTCGCTCCGTCGGGCCGAGGATGGAGAGCACTCGAGCTTTCGCGAGCTCCGCGGAATCACACGCCCGCTGCACGCCCAGTTTCGGGCAGAGCTCCGACACGATCCGTAGACGCTGCGTGCGGGTGAGGAGCATGGCAGTGGTCCGGGAAGGGGGGCCGCGGGGCGGTTCGCCTAGCCGCGCATCCCGGCGAGCGCGCGCTGTGCCTCGCCCGGTCGCTCCCGCTCGATCTGGAGCAGGTGGTCGGCAATCCGGCGTACGTCCGCCAGCGTATCGATCTGGCTCATCTCCCGGCGAGCGCCGGCCGCACCGGGGATCCCGATCAGGTAGTGGCTGAGCTGGCCCCGCGCGAGGCCGGGCATCGGCGTTGCCGGGTCTTCGGAGCCGCGCTCCTGGAGTGCCAGCAGCCGCGCGTGCTCCAGCGCAATCTCCAGCCGCTCCCGGGCAGTGGGCGGGGGCGGGATGACGCCCTCCGTCAGGTACGCGCGGACGTCCCGGAAGATCCACGGGTTGCCGAGGGCCGCCCGGCCGATCATCACTGCGTCGCAGCCCGTCTCCCGGAACATCCGCTCCGCGTCCTGCGGCGTGCGGACGTCTCCGTTGCCGATCACGGGGATCCCGACGGCCTCTTTCGCTTCCGCGATGGGGCGCCAGTCCGCTTCGCCGGTGAAGCCCTGAATGGCGGTCCGGCCGTGGATGGCGATGGCGGCCACCCCGACGCTCTCCGCCACCCGCGCCATCTCGACCGCGCTGCCGACGCAGCCGTCCCAGCCGACTCGGGTCTTGATGGTGACCGGGACGGAGCTGGCGCGGACCACGGCGGACATCACCTCCGCGGCCCGGGGCAGGTCTTTGAGCAGGGAGGCGCCGGCGCCCGTCTTGGCCACCTTGGGCACCCAGCAGCCCATGTTGATATCAATGATGTCCGCGCCGGCCTCACAGCACATCCGCGTGGCCTCCGCCATCACCTCCGGCTCCGCGCCGAAAATCTGCGCCGCGAGGGGGTGCTCCTCATCCGTCCAGCGGAGGTAGTCGAAGCTGCGCCGGTTCTTGTAGTAGAGGCCGTGGCTGGAGGTGAGCTCCGTGACGACCAGCCCGGCGCCCATCCGCTTGCAGAGGATGCGCAGCACGCTGCCGGTCTCGCCCGCCATCGGCGCGACGATTACCGGCGGCCAGATGGAGACCCGGCCGATCTTGAGCGGCTCGACCGCCACGTTTTTCCCGCTCGCTCCGTTTTCCATGCTTGACTTCGCCCTGCTTCGGCCCGATGGGCCGCTACTCCGGCACGACGTGCGCAGCCGCCCAGAAGAGGCGGACTCCCTCCAGCGTCAGCAGTGGGACGACCTCGTCTACCCACTGCTGCCCGGAAAGAAGCCGCTCCGCCCACCCGCCCGTGCCGATCACCGGCGCCGCCACACCTAGCTCGGCGCGGACCTGCTCCACCATCCCCCGAAGCTGCGAGACCGAACCGTGGTACAGACCGGACTCCAGGCACTCGCGCGAAGTCCCGCCGATCACCCGCGCGGGCCGCTCGATCTCCACGGGCGGCAGGTGCGGCGCCGCGTCGTACAGCGCCCCCCGCATGGCTTCCGGGCCGGGCAGGATCGCGCCGCCGATGAACGCCCCTTCCTCCGCCGCCACCTCCAGGTTCGTGGCGGTGCCGCAGTCCACCACGATCACGGGCGCCCCCCGCCGGCGCAGTGCCGCGGCCACGTTGGCCAGTCGGTCCGCGCCGGCGGAGCCGGGCGGCCGGTAGCGCACGGGAAACGGCGGCGGGAGCTCCCGTCCCACGAACTCCGGAACGCACGAGAACCGGCTCCGCAGGGCGGAGCGGAGCCGGTTCTCCAGATCCGGAACCACGCTGGAGACGGCAACGGCATCCACCCGCGCTCCGCCGCGGAGTGCGCTGTCAAGGGCGCCCGCCAGCCCCGCGGCCAGCTCTTCCGCGCTCGCGGCGCGGGAGGTGGGCAGCGCGGCGGTTACCCACTGCTCCACCCCCTCATACAGCGCGAGACGGATCGTACTGTTTCCCAGGTCGACGGCAAGCAACATGCGGCCTCACGGCGCACCATTATACACAATCCGGGCGTGGAGCGCCTCCGGATTCCAGAGCCGGGCCGCCGGACCGGCCTCAGACTGAGACGGGCTGGAAGCTGATCTCGTGCTGATCCCGCAGCGCGAGGTATCCGTCTACCTCCATGCCGGGGAACCATCCGCGCAGCGTATTCGCAGCCGTACGGAGGTCTTCTTCCTGGGCCGGCATGCAGGCATCCGGATCTCCGCCCAGGATCTGGGCGTAAAAGGCGCACCCGTAGTGCGTCACCAGCACGATTTTCTCGAGCTCATGAGCCTCCACGAGGAAGCTGAGCTGGTCGCGCGCGGCGCTGTAGGGCGTGAGCAGGCTGGTGTGTCGCATGGTGAGCCACGCGGGCCCTCCCGGAACGGCGAAGCGGTCGTACCGCGGCAGATGCAGACCCTCGTGACAGAACTCGTCGAAGGCCTCGCCCCAGCGGCCGTCGCTGCAGTAGATGGCCATGGCGTGGATCCGCTCTGGGTTCCAGATTTCTTTGCTGGTAAAGGCGGGGGGTAGCATTTCGGACTTTACACCCTCAAAAACGCGTCGCCGGGCCGATGTCCCGCGACGAGATATAGGAGATGGAAGGGTACCAGACCGGCTTTCGAAAACAACCCTGCAACTATCTCTTTCTGCAAAGGGGCATGACGGACATGAATGAGCAGCAAGCGAGACCCTGCCCGGACTGTGAGGGAGTTTCCCGCCGGGAGTTCCTGATCGGCGCCGTGGCCGCGGCCACCGCGGCGGGATGCCTGACGGTACCGGCGGCTGCCCGCGCGGCC
>CAYQDT010000735.1:0-2908 GCA_964416225.1 uncultured bacterium | reverse complement strand
GACCGGGTGGATGAGGTGATCGCGCGCGCCACCGGCAGTGCCGGCGAGCGGACGGACTGGCGGAAGCGGGTCATCGCGGACCACGCCCGGGCCGCCACCTTCATGGTCATGGACGGCATCTACCCGGCGAACGTCGGCCGGGGATACGTGCTGCGGCGCATCATCCGCCGGGCCGCCACCTTCGGCTTCATGCTGGGGGTAAAGGAGGCGTTCCTCCACGAGATCGTGCCGATCGTCGTCGAGAAGATGGCGCCCGGCTATCCGGAGCTGCGCGAGAAGCAGGACGTCATCCTGCAGCAGATCCGGCGGGAGGAAGAGCAGTTCGCCCAGACCCTGGACCGCGGCGTGCCGCTGTTCCTGGAGCGGGCGCAGGATGGCGCGATCATCGACGGCGAGTTCGCCTGGGACACCTACTCCACGTACGGCGTCCCCTTCGAGGTGATGCAGGAGCTCGCCGAGGAGCGCGGCGCGCGCATCGATGAGGCCGGCTTCGCCCGGGCCCGGGAGAAATTCCGCGAGACCTCCGGGAAAGGAACGGCGATCAAGAGCAATGTCCGGGCGCTGAGCGTCCCGCAGACGGAGTTCCTCGGGTACGAGCGGACCGCCGGCGAGGGGGAGGTGCTCCTCCTGCTGCACGACGAGGAGCAGGTCGACTCGCTGGAGCCGGGCGAGGTCGGCTGGGTGGCACTGGACCGGACCCCGTTCTACGGAGAGAGCGGCGGCCAGGTCGGCGACAGCGGCCGGCTGCTCGCGGGCGAGGGCGGGGTCTCCGCGCTGGCGACGGTGCTGGATACCCAGAAGCAGGGCGGGATCTTCCTGCACGCCGTCCGCGTGGAGCAGGGACGGATCCATCCCGGCATGCACCTGGCCGCGGAGGTGGACGTGGAGCGCCGGGAGGCGATCCGCCGCGCGCACACGGCCACGCACCTCCTCCACGCGGCCCTGCGCCAGGTGCTCGGAACGCACGTGGTGCAGCGGGGCTCCGTAGTTGAGGGGGACCGGCTCCGCTTCGACTTTGCCCACGGCCAGGGGATGACGCCGGAGGAGCTGGCGCGCGTCGAGGAGATCATGAACGCCGAGGTCCTGAAGGATACCCCGGTGGTGATCGAGCAGCGCACGCAGGACGAAGCGCGGCAGATGGGCGCGATGATGCTCTTCGGCGAGAAGTATGGGGAAGTCGTCCGGGTGGTCCAGGTGCCGGGCTACAGCACCGAGCTCTGCGGCGGAACGCACGTCTCCCGCACCGGTACGATCGGCCTGATCAAGATCGTCACGGAGGGGAGCGCCGCGGCGGGCATCCGGCGCGTGGAGTGCACCACCGGGATGGCGTCCCTGGCGTATGTCCAGGCGCAGGGGCTGCGGCTGCGGGAGATCGCGGGCGCGCTCGGCGGGCCGGTCGACCAGATCCTGGACCGCATCCAGGCCCAGCGGGATGAGATCGGCACGCTGCGCCGGCAGCTCTCGGAAGCGCGCCGCAGCGCGGCCGGCGGCGCGATGGACCGGCTCCTGGGCGAGCGCACGGAGGTGGGGGGCGTGCCGCTGATCGCGGCCGAGGCCGAATCGGGTGACCCCGAAGCGATCAAGGCGCTCGTCGACCAGCTCGCGGAGCGGCTGAAGGGCGGAGTCGTGGTGCTCGGCGGCGCGACGAACGGAAAAGGCCTCTTCATCGCGAAGGCGACTGCGGACGCGGTGAGCCGCGGCGCCCACGCGGGGAACCTCGTCCGGGAAGTGGCCCGGCTGGCGGGCGGCGGCGGCGGGGGACGTCCCGATTTCGCGCAGGCCGGCGCAAAAGATGCGGGCAAGATCGGCGAGGCGCTGGCCGCCGTGCCGGAGCTTCTGAAAGCGCAGGTCTCGAAGTAGCGGGCGGCGGCGCGATGGACCGCGCGGGTCGGAGGGGTGATAGCTCCCCGCCGCGGCTCCCGCCCATGGTCAGCGGAGCGATGCGCGGTCCTCACGCCAATTCAGCACCCCGCCCGGCGGGCGGCCGCACCCGCCCGGGCCCCCGTCTGCCGCCCGCCCGGGCGGGGATCCGGCTCGCGCTCTGGCTCCTGATCCTGCAGGCTCTTCCCGTCCGCGGCGCCGCGGCCCACCGGCACGCCGTTCTCATCCTGGCGCCGGGCCTCACGGCAGAGGCGCTGCTGACGGCCGCCTCCGCGCCGGAGTGGCAGCGGCTGCGGTCCCAGTGCGCCTTCGGCGCCGCCAACGCGGTGAGCGCCCCTCCCCTTTCCGCGGCGAGCGGCGCCCTCACCCTCGGCGCCGGTCGGCGCGTCTCGGCTTCGCGGCCCTTCCCGCCGGTGAGCGTGCCCCCCGGCCCCTACCGTGCGGATCCGCCGGCGGGCAGCCGGCTCGCCATCGCGCCGGTGCTGGACCCGGACTCCCGGAAAGTGGTCGGAGCGCTTGGGGAGGCCTGCCGCGCGGCGGGAAAGCGAGCCGGCTACCTTTGCGCCTCCCTTGGGGATCGCGCCGTTCGCGGCGACGGCTACCTGGCAGCGATGGACCGGTCGGGGCGCGTGCCGCTCGTGGTGGGCATCCCGGCCCGGGCGGCCGGCGCCCCGGAGCAGCGCTGGTCCGCCGCCGCGCGCACGATCCTGGATCGGGATCCCGCGGAGCTGCTCGTGATCGAGCTGCCGCCCGGCTCCGACGCGGGCGCGGCCCTTCGCCTCACCGCGAGCCTGGCCTCCGAGCTGGACCCGGTGCGGGACCTGGTCCTCGTGACCAGCGTGGACCCCGGCCGGCCGGAGCTCGGCGGGTGGAGCGGGCTCGCGCCCGTCCTCCTCTGGAACGCGCGGTGGGAGGCGCGCGCCATCTCCTCCGCCTCCACGCGCACCCGCGGGTTGATCGCGAACATCGACGTCGCGCCGACACTCCTGGAGCACCTGGGAGTACCGGTGCCCCGCGAGATGCAGGG
>CAYQDT010000734.1:0-2923 GCA_964416225.1 uncultured bacterium | reverse complement strand
CGGGTCCTCCACCAGCGGATGGCCGGGGCCACCGCCGCGCGGATAGCGGACGGCGAACGGGCCGTCATGGAGCACGCCGGTGGCGATCAGCCGCTGCAGCTCCGGCTCGTCCTTCGGCGCGGCGACCACCAGGTTCGGGATATGCCGCAGATAGGCGATGTCGAACACGCCCTGGTGGGTCGGACCGTCATCCCCGGCAAGTCCGCCGCGGTCCAGGCAGAACATCACGGGGAAGTTCATGATGCCCACGTCATGGATGATCTGGTCGTAGGCCCGCTGGAGGAACGTACTGTAGATCGCCGCGACCGGCTTCACGCCGGCGGCCGCGAGACCCGCCGCGAAGGTGACCGCGTGCTGCTCCGCCATCGCCACGTCGAAGGTGCGCTCCGGGTACTGCTTCTGGAAGTCCAGCAGGCCGGTTCCGTCCGGCATCGCGGCGGTGATCGCCACGATCCGCTCGTCCTTCGCGGCAAGGCGGCTCAAGGTCTTCGCGAAGACCTTGGAATAGGTCACCACGCTGCTCTTGCTCTTCGCCTCGCCGGTCTGCACGTCGAAAGGCGTGGTGGCGTGCCACTTGAAGGGGTCCGCCTCCGCGAGCTGGTAGCCTTTCCCCTTGAGGGTGATGGCGTGGATCAGCACCGGCCCGCCGATGCGCTGCGCCTGCCGGATGGCATCCTGCAGCGTCTCGATGCAATGTCCGTCCAGGGGGCCGAGGTACGTGAAACCGAGCTCCTCGAACAGCATTCCCGGGATCAGGACCTGCTTCACGCCGTCCTTGACCTTGCCCAGCGCGTCCCACACCCGGTCCCCCAGGGGAAGGTGGTGGAGCACGGACTCCGCTTCCTTCTTCGCCCAGAGATAGTGCGGCTCCGCCCGGAACTTACCCAGGTACTCGCGGAGCTTGCCGAGGTATTCGCTCATTGCCCCCACGTTCGGGGCGATGGACATCTGGTTGTCGTTGAGCAGGACGATCAGGTTGCTCTTGCAGTGCCCCACGTCATTCAGGGCTTCCTGGGCGAGGCCGGTGGTGAGGGAGCCGTCGCCGATCACGGCCACGACCGTTTCGTCCGTCTTACGGAGGTCCCGGGCCCGCGCGAAGCCCAGCGCGGCGGAGATAGAGGTGCCGCCGTGGCCGGCTTCGATGTGGTCGTGCGGGCTCTCGGCCCGCTTACAGTAGCCGCTGATGCCGCCGTACTGCTTGATCGTGTGGAACCGCTCGCGGCGGCCCGTCACCAGCTTGTGCGGATAGCTCTGGTGTCCGACGTCCCAGATCACCTTGTCCTTGGGGCTCTCCAGGACGGAGTGAAGGGCGAGAGTGATCTCCACGGCGCCGAGGTTCGGGGCGAAATGGCCCCCCACCCGGGCAATGTTCTGGATGATCTCTTCCCGTATCTCGTCCGCAACCTGCTTCAACTGGGTCGTGTCGAGCCCCTTCAGGTCCGCCGGATCTTGGATGTTATCAAGGAGTTTGGTCATCAATGTGCGCCTGTTACCTGCCCACCGCCGTCGGGTCCGTCTGGTCCCGGTGGCGAAGGCGGAGGTAGCTGCCCAGAATTCCGTTCACAAAACGCCCGCTGTCGTCCGTGGAGTACTTCTTGACGATCTCCACGGCGTCATTCACCACCGTGTTGACGGGCGCTTCCGGGCGATGAATCAATTCGTAAAGCGCGATGCGCAGCACGTTTTTGTCTACTTTAGCTAGTCGGTCGACCCGCCAGCCTTCCGCTAGCTCAGCAATGATTTTATCGAGGTCGGCTTCTTCAGCCGCGATGCCGCGGACCAGACCGTCCACGTACTCCCGATCCTCGGCCGCGGGGCGGACTTCCTCTTCCCAGATCTGCAGCGCCTCGTCCGGCGTGAGCCGGCCGACGTCTACCTGGAAGAGAACCTTCAGCGCCAGCTCCCGGGCGTTTCTCCGCTTACTCATACCGTTTCCACCCGGTCCGGGTCCTGCTCACCGATGGTGGTCATGGATTACCTGCTGGTTCGTTTTATCAGAAGCGGGACTGCTCGCGCGCTCAGCGCTCAACCGTCCCGGGGCCGGCTTCGCCATCCGGGGCCCGATCGCCGCCCTGCCCGGCGACGGCTTGGAGACGCGCGGCAACCGCCCGGAGGGGACCGTACCCGGCCAGGCAAGCGCGCGAACGCTCGGGGAAGGAACCGCCTCGACCATGCTCCCCAGGTTCGCGGGACGGTTGAATGGTTCCTCTTTACGCTGTTTCACCCCGGGCGAAACACGGATTGCGTCCGGAGGCCCGAGAGCCACCGGAGCCTCCGCTTCCGCTCCGTCTCGAGGCAGCGGCACCGGGCTCTCGCCGCGGGCCCTCGATCGCGGTCCTCTCACACCCCTCCACTTTGCGGGAGCATCCGGCGCTGGATGAAGTTAGTCGCCACCTCTCCCCGCCGGAAGTACTCGTTCTTGAAGAGCTCCCGGTAAAACGGCAGGGTGGTCTGGATGCCTTCCACCCGCGTCTCGGCGAGGCAGCGGCTCATCCGGTCGATCGCGGTTGCCCGGTCCTCGCCCCACACGATCAGCTTGCACAGCAGCGAATCGTAATAGGGCGGCACGGTGTAGCCCGCGTAGACGTGCGTGTCCACGCGGACGCCGTAGCCGCCGGGCAGCACCAGGCCGGTGATCTTGCCCGCGCTCGGCGAGAACCGGCCGCCGGTGGCGTCCTCCGCGGTGAGCCGCACCTCGATGGCGTGGCCAACCAGCTCCACGTCCTCCTGCGAGACGCTCAACGGCTCCCCCGCGGCGACGCGGAGCTGCTCCCGGACCAGATCGATCCCGGTCACCATCTCGGTCACCGGGTGCTCGACCTGGATGCGGGTGTTCATCTCCATGAAGTAGAACTGGTCGCCGTCCAGCAGAAACTCCACCGTCCCCGCACCCCGGTAGGCCACGGCACGGGCGGCGCGCACC
>CAYQDT010000733.1:0-2924 GCA_964416225.1 uncultured bacterium | reverse complement strand
CAGCCGATCGGCGGGAGTGCCCGGGGAGAGGAAACAGAACTCGTCCCCACCATAGCGCCCCAGGACCTCTCCCGGACGGCCGACCTGGCTGAGTGCCTGAACCGCCAGCTTCAGGATCTGGTCCCCCACCAGGTGGCCCAGGTTGTCGTTGATGTCCTTGAAGTTGTCGATGTCGATCATCGCCAGGGCGCACGGCGTGGAAGTCTCGAGGAGCGCTTCCAACTGCGACTGGAAGGCGCCGCGGTGATACACGCCGGTCATGGCATCCTGGAGCGCCTCGTGGCGGGCCGCCACCAGCGCCGCCTCCAGCGACTGCACCTGTGCGGCGAGCAGGGCCGCCCGTTCCTCGTCCGCGCGGCTCTTCTGATCCACCAGCGCCGTGGCCCGCTGAATCTCGCTCTCGAGACGCTCCCGGACCTGGCGCAGGTCCGTGAGCCGCATCACGTTCCCCAGCCGCTCATGGACGCCGCGCAGCGTCTCGTGGAACTGCTTATTGGCGGTGGTATCCACCTTCTGGTGCTCCTGATAGAGATTCAGGAGGCGCCAGAGCTCATCTTCCCGCTCCGAGAGATACCGCCGCTGGAGTTGTCCGAACGCGCTGAGGGAATCGATGGCCCACTGCCGGTGCGCATTGAGATCATCCGGCATGGCGCCCGGGGTGATCTGCGCCGCGATGCGGCGGAGGCGGTTGAGAAATCCGGGAGTGTCCAGGTCCGGAGTGGAGAGGACGAAGTGCTCGATCCCCCGCACCAGCTCCTGCGCGAGCTCCAGTGCGGCCGCCGCCTGTGACGTGGGAATCCGGTCCGGCACGTCGGCCGGGAGCTTGCCGCTCGCACCTGCCCATCCCGCACCCTGGCGAGACGACGCGCCTTCACTCGCATCGGCAGCCGGTTTGCGACCAAAATTCAAAAGGCGATGCGGCATGGAGGACCACTCAACCGGACGAAGGGGAAAGAAAACTACTCTTCAAGTATTATTCGGTGCGCGGGTGCCAGATTTCAAGCGGAAACAGCGGCTCCTCTCACCACTCCCGGTCGCGGGCCCGGCACCTGCGATCCGCGGACCCCGGAAGCATTGTTCCCGATCCGCCGCCCGCCTTTGCGATCCGATCCGCAGCGACCCCCGAGACCGACGCGATGAACCGACCGCCCGAGAGATTTCAACCGGTAGCCGCCGCCGAACTGGAGGCGTTTGCGCGCGGTGCGCTCGAACGCGCGGGGATGAACGGCGACCAAGCCACCGTCCTCGCGAGCCTCCTGGTGCTCAATGATCTGCGTGGGGTCTTCTCCCATGGCACGACGCAGTTGACCGCCTACATCGGCCACTTCCGGTCCGGGCAGCTGACCCCCACCCCAACCGTCCGGGTGGTGGGCGAGACGCCGACCAGCATCACCGTGGACGGGGACGGCGGGCTGGGTTATTTTCCGGCGCTGACGGCGGCCCACCAGGTGAGCGCCAGGGCGCGAGAGCATGGCATCGCGATGGGCCTCACGCGCAACCACGGCCACATCGGCGCCGCGGGAATTTACGCGCGCATCCCGCTCCAGTCCGGACTCTTCGCCTACGTCACCTCCGGCCATCAACTGCACCTGCAGCCCGGCCAGACCCCCCTCCACGCCGCCGGCGGCTCGCCGATGTCGTTCGCACTTCCCACGGGCGAAGAGCCGCCCTTCGTGCTCGATTTCGGCGCCATTCACGATATGTACCCTCACTCCCCGCATGTGGAGGAGTTGATCCGGCTGGCGCCCGGGACGGTGCTCCGCAGTATCGGCCTCGGCAACGTCTGCCAGGCGCTGGGCGGGTTCCTGGCCGGCGTCCCGCTCGACCCGGCCGATGCCCGCCGCCCATGGCCGGGAGCGAACCAGGGCAGCTTTATGATCGCCGTTGATCCGCGAATCTTTATGCCGCTGGAGCAATTTACCCGGGAAATGGACGCCTACTGCCGGGCTATTCGCTCGCTCACTCCCCTCACGGGCTTCGAGACCGCCCGCTACGCCGGGGAAGTGGAGGCGGAGCGGGAGGCGGCCTACCGGGAGCGCGGCATCCCCATGAGTCCCGAGCAGGTGGCTGCGCTGCGCACGCTGGCGGACGACCTGGAGCTAGTCGCACCGTTCTGACGGAAATGATTGCCGCGTATGGAACGAGTGAGCAGGAACGAACTGGTCCCGGACGGCACCGGAGTTCTCGAGCGGGACGGAATTCTCACGGTCGCGGGCGTCCTTGATGCGCTGGAGGTGGCACGACTCCGGGATGCGTTACAGGAGCTGCCGCGCCCGGCGGCGCATCGCCGCGGCGAGCCGGTATTCGGGATCCGACACCTGCTTCGGGACTGCCCCGCGGTCCGGGAGGTCGCCGCGTCGGAACGGGTGCGGAGCCTGGTGGAGGCGGTGCTGGGGCCGGCGGCGATGGCCGTTCGCGCACTGTTCTTCGACAAGACGCCGGGCGCCAACTGGAAGGTGCCGTGGCACCAGGATCTGGTGATTGCTGTCCGGAAGCGGGCTGCGGTGCCGGGCTATGGCGGCTGGTCCCTCAAGGGCGGAGTGCTGCACGTCCAGCCGCCGGCGGAGCTCCTGGCACGGATGCTCACGCTCCGGCTGCACCTGGACCCAAGCGGCCCGGAAGACGGCTCCCTACAGGTCTTTCCAGGATCCCACCGCCGCGGCCGGCTCCTCCCGGAGGAGATCGACGGCTGGCGCGCCGCGGCGACGCCGCGCGTCTGTTTGGTTGAAGCGGGTGACGCGGTGCTGATGCGGCCGCTGCTGCTGCACGCATCGTCTCCCGCGCGCCGCGCCACACACCGCCGGGTGCTGCACCTGGAGTGGGCCGCCGAGCCGCTCCCTGAGGGACTGGACTGGACTCACGCCTGACTCCCGCCAGACGCTCTCACGCCGCGGGATCCCGCCCCTCATGAACCGGCTGCGGAG
>CAYQDT010000732.1:0-2927 GCA_964416225.1 uncultured bacterium | reverse complement strand
CGCCGCCGCTCCGAGCGCGGCGATGCGTCCTCGGTGGGCGAGCAGGCTGCTGACTTCCGGAAGCCCGGGTGCGAGGGGCCAGAAGCGGCCGTTGGTGAAGAAGGTGGATTTCATCGCGGCGCGTGCCGAGCGGGAGGTGAGCCGGAGGGGCGGGATCGGTACCCGGAGGCCTCCGTTTGGAGGGCGGACCGAAGTTGCCGGAATGGGAGCGTGCGGTCCGTATCTCGGAAGCGGGCGGCCCGCACCGCTCGGATCGGGCGCCACCCGCCCGCGACGGCCGCGACCGTGACTGCGGGAGAAAGTTTTCGAAATCCGGGAAGGGGAACGGCCGGGCCCTCGGCAACAACTCCGCGGTCGCTTGTGAAAAATTTCTCGGTCTTGTTGGGATTAGGTTCGCATAGACTGGGGTAAAGGGCGCTCATACCGGAGCCAGGGCCTCTGGAGCCGGCCGGGATGGGCGCCGAGCCACTCCCACCCGTCACCGTTCGTGGCACATCTCTCGTCGTAGTACAGCTCTCGTCAGCCAGCACCCGCGCCTGAGGCTCCAACGCTTTTTTATGCCGCGAAGGCCCGCTTCCCTGGGGATAGACCGTTCAGTCATAAGGATTTCTTGGGTAGACGGGCTTGATCCATAAGCGGTACTTAATAAAGCGATTACTTTAATCTATTTGGAGCGGCTCAGACCGTATGGTAAGATGCTGGCGGAAAGGACGGCGCACCATGCAATCCCGGTACAGCTCGGAAGAGACGTTCGCCCCTCAACCTCAGCCCCAACCGGAACCGGAACATCATCCCCAGCCCACCGGTATCCCCCCCTGGCAGTATAAGGCCGACGGCCCCCTCCTCACCGTCCAGGAAGAAATCACCCTCACCCAGCGGATCCGCAGCGGCGACGAGCGTGCCCGGGAGCGGATGATCGAGGCCAACCTCCGGCTCGTGGTGAGCATTGCCCGGCATTACAACTGCCGCGGAATGACGTTCGAGGATGTGGTTCAGGAAGGCATCCTCGGGCTGATGTCCGCCATCAACAAGTTTGATCCCACCAAGGGTTTCCGCTTCTCTACCTACGCCACCTACTGGATCCGCCAGGCCATCGTGCGGGCAATCGAGAAGCAGAGCCGGATGATTCGCCTCCCCACCTATGCTTACCACGCCGTCGGTAAGCTGGAGCGGAGCAGTATGCAGCTCTCGGACAAGCTGGGCCGCCAGCCGACCTCCGAAGAGTTGGCCGTGGAGACCACGCTTTCCGTGAGCACGGTCAACGCGCTGCTGCAGAGCATCCAGGAGCCGGTTTCTCTGGACGTGCTCCTCGGCGAAGCGGAAGATTACACCCTGGGCGACCTCCAGCTCGATGCCGACGCGCAGGATCCGGAAGACCACGCGCTGCAGGCGGCGGACCGGGAGAACCTCACCCGCATTCTCGGCGTCCTCAAGCCGAAGGAGCGGACGGTGATCGAGAACCGCTACGGACTGCGGGACGGCCGGGTCCGGAGCCTGAAGGAGCTTGCGAAGGAGCTGAACATGTCTCGGGAAGGCATTCGCCACATCGAGACGCGCGCGCTCCGCAAGCTGCGCCACGCCGTCGGCGTCAACTAGGGCCGCCGCACAACTGAATAGCTGTCAGAACGGGCGCCGGATGATCCCCATCATCCACTGCCCGTTTTGTCCTTAGTGCCCCCGGCGCGGATGCTCCGGCCCTCGATCGGTCAGGGCGCGGGCGTGCCCGCGGGGAAAGGGGGCCAGGTGAGGGTCCGGCGGGATCAGGGTGTGGCAGGGCTGGGGACTGAGTCGCGTCCCGCCGCCGAGGACCCGCGGCTTTCCGGCGCTCCCGATGCTCCGTGCCGCTGTCTCTCCGGCCTTCCGCCTCGAGGTGTCCGTAGCTCTGTCGTGAAGCGTCCGGGCTAGCGGTCCATCACCCGCTTGAGCTCCCGCAGCGCCTCCCGCTCCAGCCGGCTGACGTGCATCTGGGAGATGCCGAGCGACCGTCCCACCTCGCTCTGGCTCCACTCGTCGAAGTAGCGCTTGCGGAGAATCCAGCGCTTGCGCGGGTCCAGCTCGTCCATGGCGCGCCAGAGCGGCGCGTGGTCGACAATCTCCGTGAGGCGTCCGTCCTGCCGGCCAAGCACGTCCGTCAGGCGGTCATGCGCTTCGGAATCCTCCGCTCCCAGATGGGCGTCGAGCGAGTAGGGGTTGTAGACCACCTCCAGCTCCATCGCCTCCACGATCAGCTCTTCGGACAGGTTCATCGCGCGGGCGAGCTCGGAAATGGTGGGCGCGCGGCCGATCCGGCGCGTCATCTCCTCGTTGTGGCGATGGACGCTGGCCGAGATCTCCTGGAGCTGGCGCGGGACCTTGACCATCCAGGTGCAGTCCCGGAAGTAATGCTTGATCTCGCCGACGATGGTGTTCACCGCATAGGTGGTGAATTTGACGCCCCGGTCCGGGTCGTAGCGATCCAGCGCCTGGATGAGCCCGATGGTGCCCACCTGGACCAGGTCCTCGATGGGCGCACCCTTGCGCGCCATCTTGGTGGAGAGGATCTCGACGAGGTTCCGGTACTCGAGAATGGTCCGGTCCCGCAGCTGTTTATCGCGGGTGCGGGCGTAGGCCGCCGCGAGTTCTTCGCCGGTCATCGGAAGGGGTTCGCGAACTCTGGGGGGAACCGTCGCCGACCGCGGGCGGACGGATTCTGGGTTGGAGAGCGATGCCGACATGCTGCGGTGACTTTCCGGGAGCGGCCCGGCGCAACCGGACGGAACGCCGACCTCACGCCTGAATGGCGCTTGAGCCCGTCCAAGTGTACCCCCCCCGTACGCTCGCCCAAACGAAAAGCAGGCAGTTAAGCGAGGGTAAATTTGGTCCCGTGCCTTCTTTCGGGTCCGCCGGCCATCGCTTGCGCCTTCCGGCGAACCCGAACGCATGCGGGC
>CAYQDT010000731.1:0-2932 GCA_964416225.1 uncultured bacterium | reverse complement strand
GCCGGACACCGGAGCGCGGAAAGGAGCGCGCACCGGAACAGGCGTAGGAGCGGATGGAGAGCCCTCCGCATCCCATTCTAAATCCCATTCTAACGCGAATGATCACCCGCCCGGCCTCTCGGCCGAGAAGGCAGGCTCCCGGGCGGCGCGCGCGGCGGGCGCCGGGAGCTCGGCGGCGGCCGGTCACCGCCGGTCAACCTTTCAAGCCGGCGGCCACGCCTTCCACGAACGTCCGCTGCGCGAAGAAGAAGAGCGCCAGGATGGGCAGCATGGCGAGCGTGGCCGCCGCCATCAGCAGCTGCGGCGAGGGTCCCTCCGCCTGGAGAAAGTTCTGCATCCCCACCTCAATCGTCCGCATCTCCTCCCGCTGGGTCACCAGCAGCGGCCAGAGCAGGCCATTCCAGCTTCCCAGGAAGGCGAAGAGCCCGGCGGTGACGAGCGGGGGACGCGCGAGCGGCGCGGCGATCTTTCCCAGATATTGCCAGTGGCTGCAGCCGTCCAACTGCGCGGCGTCCTGGAAGTCCGTGGGGAGGGTGCGGAAGAATTGCGTCAGGAGAAAGATGGAAAAGGCACTGGCGCCCCATGGCACCACCAGCGCCCGGTAGGTGTCGTACCAGCCGAGCTGCCGGACCAGGAGAAAGTTCGGTATGAGGACCACCTCGAACGGGATCATCAGCGTCGAGAGGTAGAGGGCGAAAAGGAGCCGCTTTCCGGGAAAGCGGAGCTGGCCGAAGGCATATCCCGCCCAAAGCGCGGTCCAGGCGACGCAGAGCGTTACCAGCGTGGCCACCAGCAGGGAGTTGAGGAAGTAGCGCCCGAAGGGCGCCGCGCTCCACGCCGCGGCGTAGTTGCCCCACTGCGGGACCGCGGGCAGCGGGGACGGCGGGTACTGCGCCACCTCCATCTCAGTTTTCAGGGAGGTGGCCACCATCCAGAAGAACGGCAGCGCCACGAGCAGGCCGAGTCCCCCCAGCACGCCGTGCACGGCGGCGGAGCGGCCCACGGCCCGGCCATTGACGCGCGGCCTTCCCATCCGCTATCCCTCCGCCCCGCCGTAATGCACCCGACCGCCGACCGCCCGGAACTGGAAGAGGGTGAGCGCGAGGATGATCAGGAAGAGCAGCATGGCCACGGCGGACCCGTAGCCGGGGCCCAGGCGCGGGGCGTTGTCGTTGAAGCTCTGAACGATGTAGAGGGTCAGGTTCCGGGTGGTCCCGGCCGGCCCGCCGGGGTCGCCGGTGGTGAGCACGTAGATCTGAGAGAACGTCTGGAAGGCCCGGATTACCAGGACGACCAGCAGAAAGAAGAGCGTCGGGGAGAGGAGCGGCAGCTTCACACACCGCATGAGGGCCCAGCCCCGCGCGCCGTCCAACTGGGCCGCATCCAGCAGGTCGTCGGGGATGGCGGCCATTCCGGCCAGCAGCACCACTACCGCGAAGCCCAGGCTCTGCCACACGGCGAAGAGGATCACGCAGCAGAGCGCCAGACTGGGCCCGCCGGCCGCCTCCGGCACGCGCAGGTGCAGCGCCCCCGCCGCCAGCGTGACGATCCCCGCCGGCTCCTCCAGCCACCGCGGCTGCCACCCGAGGCGCTCGGCCAGCGCGGTTGCCAGGCCGAAGTTGGGATTCAGGATCCACCTCCACACGGCTGCCGCCGCGACGGGGGACACCACGTACGGGAGGAAGAAGAGCCCCCGATAGAACGGCAGACCCCGGACCCGCGCGTGGAGCAACTCCGCGATCAGATAGCCGAGGGCGAGGGTCGCGGGGACGGTTCCAAGGGCGAAGTAAACGGTGACCAGCAGCGACTTCCAGAATTCGGCGGACTCCGGACCCGCCCAGAGCGCCTGCGCATAGTTCGCCCACCCCACCCACCCACCGGGAGCGAGACGCCATTCCCGGAAGCTCAGCACCAGCGCGTACAGCAGCGGCAAAAGGCCGAAGGCGCCGATGATGAGGGCGCTCGGGAGCAGGAGGGCCCACGCAAGGAGCGCTTCGTGCCGGCGCCGCCGTTGACCGGATGGACCGCGAGACCCTTCATTCTGCGGCCGCCGGTGCGGTGAGTTGATCGAGAGGCCCGACATGGACTTTACGGATACTTTGTTTTTTTGCCGCGCGGCCGCTTGTAGGGCCGGCCTCGGTAGTGCAAGCGGGCAACCGCTGCCGATAATCCCAATGAATGCAGCCCCGCGGGTCCCGGATGCCGGTCGGCAACATCGCCGCGTCCTTGGGCATCGATCCGTGTGCGGCTGAAACCGCGCATCATGCAAGTTACCGCCTTGATCCGGATTCGCCGCTCGCGCCAGGGCGCAGGGTCACCCGCCATGCGCATGCTCCTGCGCGCGGCGCGCCGCATCCGCTCCAAAACCGGCTTCGTCCGCTGGCAGACGTTTCGGACGATGGACGCGTCCGATATGCTGCTGGTGCTGCTGGATTGGGACTCCGCCGAGGCCCTGCACCGGGCCGAGCTGGACGAGGAGCTGCCCTCGCTGCGCGCGGTGGCCGAGAACTGGGGCGTCGAGGTGGACCACCCGGAGGTACTTCCGGCCTCCTTTGTCCGGCAGCTCAGCTACGACGAAAGCGTCTCCACGCTGCTTCGCCTCTCCCGGATCGAGCGCCCCCGGCCGCACCTGCCGGCGCGGGACAACGATCTGGCCCTGCAGGCGCTGGCCGCGCCCGGCAGCACCCGGCTTTCCGGCGCGCGCAACCAGCGCGGCACGACGGCGATTTGCCGGATTGATTTTGACTCCGAAGACGGCGTCTGGCACTTCCTGGAGTCACCGCTCCGCCGTACGTGGAGCTCCCGCGCGGAGCACGAGCAAGAGGAAGAGGTCTGGGCGCTCAACCTGCCGCGCTTCGAGTACCACGCGGCACCGGGCGGCATGGACGGGCTTCCCCCGCGCCGGGATGAGACGCTGAACGTGCAGCTCCAC
>CAYQDT010000730.1:0-2937 GCA_964416225.1 uncultured bacterium | reverse complement strand
CCGATCTGGATGGTAAAGAATCCGTGCGCTCTCCACCGCGTCCTCGTAGACCTGGGGAGCGAGGCCCGCCGCGAGCATCGCCCGGACGGCGTGTAGGGCGGTGGGGATGGGCAGCAGGTTCCGGCAAAGAACCTCTCGCGTGCCCAGGTGGAGCGCCACCGCACCGTTGGAGACGATGGCCCAGCCCCGGAACCCGAGCTGGTCCGCGATCGGCTCCGTGGAGACGCGAGACCGGCCGGTGCAGAGCACGACCTCGCAGCCCCGCTCGCGCGCGGCCAGCACCGCGCGGCGAACCCGCGGCGTGACGGTATTCGCCGCGCCGACGAGGGTGCCGTCCAGGTCCAGAAAGACGGCCTTAATCACCGGCCGGCACCGCAGTGAAGATCTCGCGAATGATTTCCTCCGCTTCCATTTCCTCGATCGAGATGTCGGCCACGGGGAGGTGGGTGAGCACGGCCGCCGCCACCCGCGTGGTCTCCGACCGCGGAACCTCCAGCGTGGCGCTGAGCCCGTCGAATGCCTCGCAGGCGCCCCACCGCTCAACGTCGGCCCGCGCCACTTCATCCTCGAAGACCAGCCGCAGCCGCTTGGTGTGGCTGTATCGCTCCAGCAGCACGCGGAGCTGGTCATCGAAGACGATCTCGCCGTGATTGACGATGATCACTCGGCTGCAAAGCTCCTGGATGTCCTGCATGTAGTGCGACGTCAGCAGGATCGTCACGCGCTCGCGGCGATTGTAATCGGCGATGAAGTCACGCAGTCGCTTCTGTGAGACGACGTCCAGCCCGATGGTCGGCTCATCCAGGAAGAGCAGGCGCGGCGCGTGGAGCAGGGCCGCCGCGAGCTCGCACTTCATTCGCTCGCCGAGCGACATCTTTCGCACCTGAACCCGCAGGAGCTTCTCGATCTCCAGCATGTCGGTCAGCTCGCCCAGGCGCCGGCGGTAGTCGGCGTCCGGAACTTCGTAGATCTCCTTCAGCATCCGGAACGATTCGGAGGGGGGAAGGTCCCACCAGAGCTGGTTCTTCTGCCCCATCACAATGGCGAACTGCCGCTGGAGCTCGGGCCGCCGCTTCCAGGGGACATAGCCGAACACGGTGGCCTCGCCGGAGGAGGGATAGAGGATGCCGGAGAGCATCTTGAGCGCCGTGGTCTTGCCGGCGCCGTTCGGGCCGAGAAAGCCGACCAGCTCGCCCTCCGCCACGTCGAAGCTGATCCCCTTGACCGCCTCTACCTGGACCACCTCGCGCCGGAGCAGCCCCTTCAGCGAGCCGAGCATGCCGGGCGCCGTTTGGTGGGAGGTGTAGACCTTGCGAAGATTTCGGACCTGGATAGCAAGCATCGGTCGGTTTGGCCGCGCTCGGCCGGCGGCGCTCTCCCATGTTACCATCCAGATGAGGCGTGTGGAGGGTGACGGGGGCAAGCCATGACAAAGCGGAGAAACGGCTTACTGTGGGTGCTGGGCGCTCTGCTGCTCGGGACGCTCCCCGTGGGGAGAAGCGGCGCCGCCCCCCAGGAGCCCGCCGTTCCGCCGCTGATGGTCGAAGATTTTGAGTCGGCGACGCTCGGGGCGCGTCCCTTCCTCTGGAAGGAGGACCGGGCGGGCGAAAAGGACGCGGTGATCGGAGTGGAGCGGATGGCGCTGGACGGCAACGACGTCAATAAGGCGCTGAAGTTTGACTATGACTTCACCCGGAGTGCCGCCTCCCGGACGGGCCTGGGCGCGGGTCCGGGCGAGCAGCCGCTTCCCGGCGGCATCGCGGGGCTCTCCGCGATGGTCTACGGGGACGCCAGCGGGAACGCGATGGGCCTGCGGCTGCGCGACCGGGGCGGGAAGCTGTACACCTGGTGGACGCCCGTCACCTGGACGGGATGGAAGAAGGTGCGCATCTCGCTGGATCCGGCTGCGGCGGATCATAACGGCGCGGGCGGAAAGGGGGCCCCGGAGATGCCCCTCGCGCTGGACACCGTGCGCATCGAGCGGCGACCCGGCGCCGCCGCCAAAGGTGCGATTTTCGTGGATGAGATCACCGCGGAGTGCGAGTTCGGCGCCGTATCCACGCTCTACGACACGTCGGACGGCGTGAAGCTGGATGGCTGGAAGGCGATCCGGAACCGCGCGACCGCCGGGGAGGTCGGCGAGACGACGGCGCCGCGCGCGGGAAGGGAGATTCCGGTCCTGAAGCTGGCTTGGGAGTACGAAAACGGAGCCGACTCCTCCGTGGAGTGGATCAACCCGCTGCCTGCCGGCGCGGGTCACGGGACGCTGGTGATGGAGATCTTTGGAGACGGGTCGAATAACCTGCTCCGCTTCCGGATGCAGGATGGTGCGGACCGCATCTGGAGCGCCAACCTGCCCACGCTGCTCATCGATTGGTCCGGCTGGAAGACCGTCTATATCAATACCCGCACCCTGCGCGGGCCGGAGGGAGGGGCCGCCGTCATGACGCGGTTCCCCGTCAAGTTCTACAGCCTGGCGGTAGATGATGTCTCGCCCAGCGACCATCTCCCGGGCGTGGAGAGCGGCCGCAAGGGGGAGCTCTACGTGGGCCGCATCCTCTACTGCCGGGAGAAGTGAGCGGCACCGACGGGGCGTCGCGCGAGGGGCCGGCTGTCATTCCTCATCCGGGAGCTCGCCGCGCCACTGTTCCTGAAGCTCCCGAGCTTCCAGCAGCGCGCGCAGGAGATACTCCGCTTCGTCCAGGGAGCGCTCCGTCAGACCGGACTCGCTCGGCTCCAGCGTGAGGCGGTTCCGGTGTCCGGCGGTGTGCAGGACCAGCAACTCCCAGCCGCTCTCCGAGTCCAGCGGATCTTCCCAGGCGAAGAATGCCGTTCCGGTGCTGCCGTCGCGGGTGAGGCGCCACCCGCGGCCGGTGAGCTCGAGCAATCGCTCCAGTTTCATCAGTGTTCTCCTCGCGCGGCCGCGAGGTGGCGGCG
>CAYQDT010000729.1:0-2942 GCA_964416225.1 uncultured bacterium | reverse complement strand
CGCGCCCCTTCCTCGCCGCCCGAAACCCCCATCCCCACGTACTGGAGGCCGGCCCCGGCGTACTCCTTCGTGCGGCGCTCCGTATCCTCGAACCAGCTATTGCCCGCGTCCACAAAGATGTCGCCGGGCTCCAGCAGCGGCCGCAGGTGGGCCATCTGCTCGTCCACCGCGGACCCGGCCTTCACCATGACGATGATCCGGCGCGGCCGCTCGATGGACCGGACGAATTCTTCGATCGTGTGGCAGCCGACCAGCTTTTTGCCCGGATGGTGCTCCAGGAACTGGTCGACCTTGGAGACGGTGCGGTTGAACACCGCGATGGGGAACCCCTTCTCCTCGATATTCAGGGCCAGGTTTTCCCCCATGACCGCCAACCCGATCAGCCCGATCTGCGCCTGACTCATGCGCTCTCCTTTTCCCTGATGAAACCGCAGCCGCAATGCGGTTTATCAGAACGGCGCGCCCCGCGCCAACTCGCCGGGGAAGGACGGGAGAGCCCCTTTGCCGCGAGCCGAACGGGGCGCCGCGCCGGACCGCGCCGGGACCGCGGAGAGGAGCGGCCCGGCCCTCCGGTGAAACGTCGTCCGGCAACCCGCCGCCGGAGCGGACGGGCGGCATCGGCGAAGGCGGCTGCAGCGCGCTCCGGCGTGCCCGGCGGCCGCATCCTGCCGCAGCCGTCGGTGCCGCAACTCCCCGCCGCGTCTCTCCCACCCGCTGCTTCAGGAGCCTCCACGATGCCCTTGATCGATCTGCCGCTGCCGCAATTGCTGGAGTACGGCGGCCGAAACCCGCGCCCCGCGGACCTGGACGAGTACTGGACCCGGGCCCTGGCGGAGGTGCGGGCGACCGACCCCCAGCCGGAGCTCACCCCCGGCCCGTCGCTGGCCCCCTTCGCGGAGTGCTTCCACCTCCGCTTCACCGGAGTCGGCGGCGCGCGGATCTACGCGAAATACCTCCGTCCCCGGGAGGCGCGGGAGCCGCACCCGGCGATCCTCATGTTCCATGGCTACTCCGGCAACAGCGGAGATTGGGTGGACAAGCTCCCGTGGGCCGCTCGCGGCTACAGCATCGCCGTGATGGACTGCCGCGGCCAGGGCGGCCTCTCGGAAGATCCCGGCGGCGTCCGGGGGAACACCCTCCGCGGGCACATCATCCGCGGCCTGGACGACCACCCGGACCGCCTCCTCTTCCGCCAGATCTACCTGGACACCGTCCAGCTCGCCCGCGTGGTGATGGAGCTGCCGGAGGTCGACCCGGACCGGATCGGCGCCACGGGCGGCTCCCAGGGAGGCGCCCTCACCCTCGCCTGCGCCGCGCTGGAGCCGCGGATCCGGAAAGCCGCGCCGATCTACCCGTTCCTCTGCGATTACCAGCGGGTCTGGGAGCTGGACCTGGCCACGAACGCCTATGAGGAGCTGCGCCTCTACTTCCGCCACTTCGACCCGCGCCACGAGCGGGAGCAGGAGGTCTTCACGCGCCTCGGCTACATCGATAACCAGCACCTCGCCCCGCGCATCCGGGCCGACGTCCTCATGGCCGTGGGGCTGATGGACGCCGTCTGCCCGCCGTCGACGCAGTTCGCCGCGTACAACAAGATCCGGTCGAAGAAGGAGCTGCTCCTCTACCCGGATTTCGGCCACGAGGGGCTACCCGGCGCCGCGGACCGCATCTACGAGTGGATGGGGGACCTGTAGCGCCGCCTCCCCGCTCCACCGGCGTGCCCGCCCCTCCGCGGCGGAGGAGGTGCGCGCGGTGCTCGCCGGGTGCATGCCGTGCTACCTCCGCACCGGTCGGCTCCGTCCCCGGCGCGGACGCCGGCCGGGGATCCCCAACCAGCCCTCCGCCGCCCGCCATGCCGGCACCCACCGGCACCCGGCGGGGCCCGAGAAGCGGCGGGACCCGGCCCGTGGTCGGTCTCCAGGACGCGCGCGGCGCCTGGATGAACTGCGCCCACGAGCGATGGCCGCTGCAGCACTCCCTCGAGGAGGTCCTACTCCTTCGCTCCCGACGGGACCACTACCGGCCAGGCAGAAGCACTCCGCGCCCTGCTGCTCCGGGAGAAAGAGAACCCGGAGCGCGTGACCCCGTCATCCGCCACCAGTCCTGAACGGCCGGCACTCCTGGCGGACGAACCCGCGCCTACTGAACCACGACGCCACAGCGCCCCTGGTGGAAGTGCTGGCGGCGATAACCCCAAGCTCACCCGCTAGACACCCGCTTTGCGCCTTACCCCGGCAGCCGGCGGGCGGTGCCTGGTCGGGTTACAGATCGCGCTATCTCTGGGGTGCGGCAACCCTCGGTGGCGAATCGGAGGGTGCGACGTTCGCGTGTCCACAGAAAGGGGCTTTTCGAGTGAACCCAACCCCCCGGGGCTTTCAAGGGGCGCGGGTTAGGGCGTTCGGCACCTTGGCTTTAGCCCAGTCCCAGCCCAGAACGCGGACGCCGAGGGCCTCCCGCCCGGCTCGGCCCGCGCCGAGTTTCAGGGAAGTTACCGCCTCGGCAGGCGGGTCACCGCCCCGCGGTAGGTTTCGATAAGCTGTGACTTCAACAAGCCATCCCGTTCCGCGTAGATCCACCAGGGGTACCCTGGCGCCCAGTCCTGCACGGTAGAACCGGCCGCACCGCCCAGGCCGAGCGTCACGCGCAGCCCCTCTGCCGGCGCTCCCGGACCGGGAGAATGGAGCGTCCGCGTGGGTCGGACGCTCTGCGGCATCAAGCCTCGCGGGGATGTCTTTCGCTCCGGCGGTGAAGTTCCGCCCGGCGCTGCCGGGGTGAGGGGGAATACCGGCCAGTCCAGGATGATCGGCCCTGCGCTCTCCCGATGCGGCCCCCGGCCCCGGAACAGCTTCGGACGGCTCTCCTCATCCAGGGCCGTGCTATAGTAGAGGAAGTCGTCGTCCCGCCGCCGGCCGTCCGGCGACTGCCGCACGATCTGCCGCAGC
>CAYQDT010000728.1:0-2947 GCA_964416225.1 uncultured bacterium | reverse complement strand
GCCCTCGGGCGTCTGCAGGCGGCCGTTCGCGATCCGGTTCGCGTACCGCCCGACCGTGGCCCCGAAGAACGGGTTCTTCTCCGAAAAATAGGAATCCAGGTGGTTGAAGCCGAGCACCACATCGCCGACCTTCCCATTCCGGTCCGGAACGTGCAGCTCGGTCAGCGTCGCACCGTAGGTGGTCACCTTTGCCGCGAGCCCGCGGCGATTCACGAGCGTATAGCGGTCCACTCCCCGACCATCGGCCAGCTGCCCCCACGACTCCTTCCGGACCCCCCCCTCCGCCGACGGCGTTTTCGGCCGGCCCTGGACGGATGCCGCGGTCAGGAGGGCGGCAAAGAGGCAAAGAGGCAGTCGAGTTCCGTTCATGTTCGGTCTCCACGGTGCGCGAGCTGGGTGCACGCTGCGTCTAATTAGCGATGGCCGCGGCCCCTCCGGTCGTGCGCCCGCCCTCCTCGGCGGCCGGCTCCGCTTTCTCGGCGGGATCCGGCGGCAGGAAGTAGGCTACCAGGGAGCAAAGACCCATCACCCCGGCCAGGATAAAGAGGCCAATCTCATAGTTATGGGTCCAGTCCTTCAAGTTGCCCATCAGTACCGGGCCAAAGAATGAGCCGGAGTTGCCCACGGAGTTGATGAAGGCGATACCGCCGGCGGCGGCCGCGCCACTCAAGAACCCCGTCGTCAGCGCCCAGAACGGTCCGTTCGCCGCGGCCGTGCCCATCGCGACCATCGTGATCGCAACCATTGTCCAGAGGGGCGAGCGGGTCGAGGCCGCCAGGCAGATTCCCAGTGCCGCGAACAGGGTGCCGCAGGCCACGTGCAGGCGCCGCTCGCCGGTTCGGTCGGAATGAGAGGCGGAGAGCACCAGGCATACCGCTCCGATCACATTCGGAATCGCGCCGATCCAGAGAAGCTGCTCGTTGGTCCACGGCGTGCGCTGCTTGAGCAGCAGGTTCTGGAAGAAGCCAAGCCCCGCGCCGCCCAGGATGTACAGGAAGAAGAGGAGCGCCAGGTGGAGCACGCGCGGGTAAGCGAATGCCTGCAGCAGCGACAGGTGATGGTAGCGCTGCCGGTGCTCCTGCTCCGCGGCCATCTTGCGGACCAGCCACTCCCGCTCCTGCGGCTCGAGCCAGTGAGCCTGCTCCGGCCGGTTCGTCATATAGCAGAGCACCAGCACGCCGAGCAGGATCGTCGGGATGCCTTCCATCAAGAACAGCCACTGCCAGCCGCGCAGGTAGAGCAGCCCGTCCAGCTTCAGGAACTGCGCTCCCAGCGGACCGCCGATGATGTTGGCCACGGTTCCGGCCAGCACGAACCGGGCGGCCGCCCGGCCCCGCACGGCATTGGGGAACCAGAAGGTGAGATAGAGCATCATCCCGGGGAAAAACCCGGCTTCGGCCAATCCCAGGCAGAAACGGAGCGTGTAGAAGCTGACGGGGGATCGGACGAAGAGCATGCAGGAGGCGATCAGGCCCCACGTCAGCATGATCCGCGCAATCCAGATGCGGGCTCCGAGGCGCTGCAGCATCACGTTGCTGGGAACCTCGAAGAAGAAGTAGCCCACGAAAAAGATGCCGGCGCCGAGCCCGTACACCGCGTCGCTGAAACCCAGGTCCGGCTTCATGGTCAGCACCGCGATGCTGATATTCACCCGATCCAGGATGTTGAAAATATAGAGCAGGAACATGAATGGGATCAGCCGCCGGGTGACCTTGCCCAGCGTGACCCGCTCTAACTCCGTGGCCGTCAGCTCCATGGAGGATTTCCTCTCCCCGCTCCACATCGAGCGGGGCGACGTCCCACCGTTCGGACCGCTGCGAAACGACCCGCGTCGTGCCCGTAGCGGCACTATCCCCTTCCGCTTTGCCGGCAGCTCCACCTCCGGTGATTGGCGCCGTGACGCGTGCTGCTCGGGAGCCGGGTGGGAACGATGGGAACGGTGGGGGTGATCTGAGTGATGGAAAGGGTGGGCCGCGAGAACGGCCGGCAAGTAATCGCTACCCGAAAGAGCGGGCGGGCAAACGGTCAGTCCGCGCCTCCCCCGTCTTTCACGGATTTGAGGATCCGGTGCAGCTCGTCCGGGTGGACCGGTTTGACGAGGTGATGGTCGAAGCCGGCCTCCCGGGAGCGGTGCCGGTCCTGGTCCTGCCCATAGCCGGTGAGGGCGACGAGGACTACCTGCCGCAGTCCCGGCAGCCGGCGCAGGTTCCGCGCCAGCTCGTACCCGTCCATCCCCGGCAGTCCGATGTCCAGCAGCATCACGTCCGGAGGGGCCGTCCCCGCCGCTTTCAGCGCGGCGCCGCCGTCGCCCACTACCCGCACCTCCGCGCCCCACAGCCCCAGCAGATCGGCCAGGCTCTCGGCGGCATCCCGGTTATCTTCCACCACCAGCACGCGGAGCGGCGCGAGCTCTGCCGGCGGGGTGGAGACCACGGGCTCCCGCCTCTGGGCGGCACCCGGGAGAGCCGGGAGGCGCACGACGAACTCGCTGCCTGCCCCCAGGCCCGGGCTGCGGGCCTCCACGCTGCCGCCGTGCAGCTCGACCAGCCGCTTCACCAGGGTCAGTCCGATCCCGAGCCCGCCGCTGGCCCGGTCCAGCGTCCGTTCCGCCTGGGTGAACAGGTCAAAGATGTGCGGCAGGACGCTCGGCGCGATGCCGATTCCGGAGTCCCGAACGCGCAGCAGCAGCTCACCGGAGTGGTCTTCCACTTCGAGCCGGATCTCGCCGCCGGTCTCCGTGTCCTTCGCGGCATTGTTCAGGAGGTTGGTCACCACCTGGTCGAGGCGGGTCGGATCGCCCTGCAGGCACGACGGCTCGTTGGGATGGCAGACGGTGAGGGTGTGGCCCCGGCTCTCGACCAGCGGCCGCGCGGCTTCGACGGCCTGACGCACCACCGCGGAGAGGTCTACCGGCTCGGCGCGCAGCTCAATCCGCTGCTGCGTGATG
>CAYQDT010000727.1:0-2948 GCA_964416225.1 uncultured bacterium | reverse complement strand
TCGGCCCCACCCGGGAGAGCCGGACCCGGGGCACCCCGTCGGCGAGCGCGGCGGCGGAGAGGAGCACCAGTGCGATCCAGAGGAGATCCGCCAGCAGCAGATGGAGCAGTTGCATGGCGATCGGCGCCTGCAGCACCAGGTTCATCAGCCCGGCGCCCATCTGCAGCAGAAAGACGAACAGGGCGGCCTGGGCCCACCGCTGAACCTCGCGGGACGGCCGGAGGTGCTGGGCCAGCCCCGCGACGAGGGTGAGGAGCAGGCCGGCGCACATGGCAACCAGCGGATGGTAGAAGCGCAGCTTGAGGAGAAAATGCGAGGTGGGGTCGAAGTCCTGCCGCAGCCCGGCCTCGAGGCTGGACGCCGGGAAGAGCGTGTCGCCGAGGGCGGTCACCGCGCCGGTGGCGCCCAGGACCAGCGTGACGATCAGCCCGAGTCCGATCACCCAGAGCATCGGCCCCTGCCCGCGCAGCCGCGGCGGGCGCGCGCCGCCACCCCACCAGGCGGTCAGCGTCAGGGAGCCGAGCAGCATGAAGGTGGTTACCAGGTGGAGGGGCATGGCCACGGCCCGCCCGGCTGACGTGTCGTGCGCCACCAGCCGGAAGAGGACCAGACCGGCTCCGATCAGCGCCTCGGCCACGATGAGCAGGAGCGACCAGACCGCGGCGCGCCGGACGGCGCTGCCCTTCTCGAATGCTCGGAAGGCCCAGAACACCAGGAGGAGCACCGTCGGCAGGAGCAGCCCGGTGGAGAGACGATGGCTGAACTCGATGATGGTCTTGAGCTGTCCGGGCGGTGGGATCAACTGCCCCTGGCAGGACGGCCAGTGCGCGCCGCAGCCGTCCCCGGAGATGCTCGCCCGCACGTAGGCGCCGCCCAGGATGGCGACGAGATTGTACGCCAGCAGCCCCCAGGCATATTGGTGGAAATGCTTTTTCGCCATCATGCGAACCGCTCGCAAAGTGTGAGAGCGCTTGCCCTTATACAAAGGAAAAGCGGCCCGGACCTGCCGCGCCGCGTGCTCCCGACCACCGAGTTGGGACACGCGGGTTCCCGCGCCTCATTATCGTAAACCATTTGGGGAGCGTTGCCCCCAACGTGGTCGCCCCGCAAAATCGGAGTTTGTGTGGGCGCGTCGGAAACGCTACCGGAGATCCGGCGCGCCTGCACGGTCGCCTGGCGGGCGTCTCCCCGGGTCCTCGTGAATTCTATCACAAGGCTTCCCCCGCACCGTGCGCCCCACGCATGCACTGCCGGCGCGCTGCAGAGAGAGTCCCGGTTCGCCGGAGAGACGGGTCGGCGAGCGGTCTGGCGGCCACCCGGCGATCTTTTAAGACCGGGGGTCTGCCACCGACGGCAAAGCGATAGAACGTTAGATGGCGCGGGACCGGCACCGCCGGAGAGCGATCATCCATCCGGCCGGAAGAGCAGCAAGGGGACGGGCGCCGGCGCCCTGCGGGCCGCTGCTCCTTCTGCCGGCACAACCAGGGCACGCGGGGAGCAGGGCGGAGCACGGGATGGGTAACATCATCGAGGTCGAGAACCTCGTCAAGCGGTATGGCGACGTCACGGCGGTGAACGGAGTCTCCTTCCAGGTGCGCGAAGGGGAGATCTTCGGACTGCTGGGGCCGAACGGCGCCGGGAAGACCACCACGCTGGAGATCACGGAGACGCTGAAGCCGGCGACGTCCGGCACGGTGCGGGTGGCCGGATATGACGTGGCGCGGCAGCCGGACCAGGTCAAGCGACGGATTGGAATCCAGCTCCAGGCGGCGGGGTTCTATCCCTATCTCACGCTCACTGAGCTGCTCGAGATGTTCGGGGTGATGTACGGCGTCCCCGTCGACCCGCTCGAGATGCTCCGCGCGTTCGACCTGGAGGAGAAGCGAGAGGCACAGTTCGCCCACCTTTCCGGCGGGCAGAAGCAGCGCTTCTCTCTGGCGACCACCCTGGTGAACACGCCGCAGGTCATCTTTCTGGATGAGCCGACGACGGGATTGGACCCCCAGGCGCGCATCAACCTGTGGGAGGTGATCCGCCGGGTGCGCGAGCGCGGCGTGACAGTGGTGATGACCACCCACTATATGGATGAAGCGGAGCAGCTCTGCGATCGCCTCGCCATTATGGACCGAGGCCAGATCATCACGGAGGGCACCCCGGCGGGGCTGATCGACGACCTGGTCCGGAGCGGATTTCAGCGGCCGGTCGAAGTGCGGCCCGCGACCCTGGAAGACGTGTTCATTCATCTTACGGGAAGGCAGTTGCGTGAAGACTGAACCGAAATTCCGGACCCCGAGCCAGCTTCAGATCGGTGCGGGGCTCACGAAGTATGCCCTGCGCGCGGCCCTGCGGAACAAGGCGGGCTTCTTCTTCAGCCTGATCTTCCCGCTGACGTTCGTCTTCGTCTTCGGGATGATCGGCGGCGGCCGCCCGGCGATCCGCCTGGGCGTCTCTCCGGCGGTCCAGGAGAGCCGGGACCGGTTTACCTACTCGCTGCTGAGCGGACTGGTGGAGCGAGAGCACGCGCCGGTCCGGTTCGTTACGGGGACGGACCCGGAGCTGCGGGAGGCGCTCCTCCACGGGCGGATCAGCGGGATTCTCGAGCCGGCCGCGGATGGCGGCCGCGGCTTCCACCTGGTGACGCTGAACACGCCGTCCGACGCGAAGTTTGCGGCACAGGCGTTCCTTCAGCACGCCGTCGGGGAAATGAGCCTCCGTGCCGCGGACGTTCCGCCGCAGTTCCAGCTCCAGACGGAAGAGGTGCGGGCGCCGAACACGGGGCGGTACATTGATTTCGCGCTACCCGGCCAGATCGGCTTCTCAATGCTCTCGCTGGCAACCTTCGGCATCGGGTACAGCCTCAGCACGCTGCGCAAAACGCTGGTGCTGAAGCGGATGCTGGCGGGCCACCTCGATGGCGGCCGCGCGGACCTCGGCCGGCAGCTGTTGGC
>CAYQDT010000726.1:0-2957 GCA_964416225.1 uncultured bacterium | reverse complement strand
ATCAGGCCCACGACCACCGGCACGAGCAGGAATGGCACGGGCGTCTGCACGGACTGCAGGGCCCGCATGACGGCCGCCGCGATGTAGACCGGTGGGGACCAGAGCCCGTTGCCCGCGACGGCCTCCCAGACCATCTGGACCATGCCCATCACCACGCTCGCGATCAGTCCCGCCACCAGGACGCGGGCGTTCAGGACCGGCTGCGCTCCGGTGCTCGGAGTGCTCGTGTCATACTCTTCAGTCGCCATCCCTCACCTCCTGGCGGTCCACGCCCGCACCCACTGCGTGGGTCTAATCAAGGATCATAACTCCCGGTGCATGGCTCTGAGCGCGAGCCGATATCCTTCGACCATTCCTTGCAGGGTGATCCAACCCACCCATAGCGACTTCACTCCCGGCGGCGTCTTGCTGTAGCGCTGCCAACCGCCGATCTCCGCGACGGCCCGTACGGCCTTCCAGAGGGTGTCGATGTCCCGCCGAGTCTTTAAGCCCAGCACCGTGATCTCCTCCGGCGCGAAGGCCTCCGCGGCTGGTGCGTCCGGCCGTTCCCGGGCCACATAGGTCAGGTGCAAGAGCCGCCAGGCGACCACATAGTAGATCGCCAACGCGTGCTGCAGCGAGGTGGCATCATCGATTTGCAGCCGTTCTGCCCGAAGACCACTCTTCAGCGTGAAGTGGAGGCGCTCGATCACCCAGCGTCGGGAGTAGTAACCGACCATCTCCGCCGCGGCCGCCAGATCGGGCACGGGAAGCGTGGTAATCAGCAGCCAGTGGATGGGCGGTTCACCGTCCGGTGGCTCCAGTTCCCGTGCCTGGATCACCCAGGCCTCCGTGGCTACGGCCCCTTTGCCCTTGGGGCGCAACCGGACGGACTGCACGCGGATCTCCAGGGAAGCTTTCCGGGCCGGGAGCATGAGCTGTGGGGTCTCTGACTGCCGCCGAGGCACCTCAATCTCGTGGGTGCCCCAGACCGGGGCCTGCGCCACCGCGCTGAAGAGGAGCTGTCGTTCCGGCTCGCCCGCCTCGTTCGGAGCGGTCACCATCCGGTCCTGGCACACGCGTACCAGATGCTGCACCCCGGGACGGCGCGGGCGGGTCAAGTAGGCGGCGAGGTCCGCTTCGCGGTCCGCGAGCACCAGGACGGTAGGCCCCTCGGGGAGCCGCGGCTCCACGGCTTCCAGGGTCTCCCGCCACTGCTGACTCTCCAGTTCCTCCTCCGGGATGCGCTCGCCCGGCAGCCGCAGCGGGGCGGTGGGATCCTCTCCCCAGCACTGCAACGCCACGATCCCCAGCGGCGTCCCCGCAGGCGTGAGGGCCAGGGCGGAATGGGCGATCAGGGCCCGGCTCCGCTGGCGCTGATTGACCGCGGTCAACCCGACGATCTGCTGCTGCTTGTACACAAAGAAGCAAGTGTCCTGGGCGACGAGCACGAGCGGCAACTCGGCGCAGCGCTGGGCCGTCTCCCGGTAATGACCGGCCAGCAGCTGATCGATGGTGGTCTCGATGGTGGTCTCCGGATGCTCGAAGATCCGGTGTGCGGCCTGCCGGACCGCATCCCCGCAGGCCGCGGTGAAGGAGCGGTGGGGGTTCGCTGCCAGCGCCGCCGCGATGTTGGTTACCGAGTGCACCCGCCGGGCATCGGGAACGGTCGCCCCAGAGAACTCGCGTACCGCCCAAGCGCGGTTGTCGGCCGGGACGACCTCTGACATCGCCGGGGCGGCCGCGGCCTCGGTCAAGTAGGGCTGACCGCAGCCACCCAGGAGAGGAGGTTCCACGAGCGCAGGACGATTGGTCGACCCGGGCCAGGACGCGGGCACGACGAACACAGGGCTGGCGAACACGGGGGCGGCAGACGGTGACCTAGGCGGTAGTCCTCCGCCATAAGATCCGAGCGCTGGCGCCAGAAGATTCCCGGTCCGAGTTATGAATCTTGATTAGCTGCGTGGGTACCCGGCACCCGGCATGTCCGGACCGCTGTCATGCGCTGCTTTCCCAGGACAAGCGGTCCTCAACGGCATCCGTCGTGAGCGGTTACATTCGGTGTCTGAATGGACAGAGCCGGCCGGCTCCTTCCGTGACCGGCGGGGTAGTACTGAGGAAACAGGAGCAGCCACGCTCCTCTATCTAGTCTAGAGACCCGGAGAAGCGTAATGGCTCATCACCAGCACCAGACATGCATCCAGGCCTGCGTCGAATGCGCCCAGGAATGCGAGCACTGCGCCCAAGGATGCCTGGGCAGCAAGCCCGACTGCGCCCGGCTCTGTCTCGACTGCGCCGCCCTCTGCTGGACGGCGGCGGCCTTCATGAGCCGGGGGTCGCAGTTCGCAGAGGCCCTCTGCCGGGTCTGCGCCGAAGTGTGTGACGCCTGCGCAGGCGAGTGCGAGAAGCACGCGGACGAGGACTGCCGTCGCTGTGCCGCCGCCTGCCGTCGCTGCGCCGACGAGTGCCGCCGTATGATCGGCGGGTAGAGGCCCATGCCCTGAAGCGCGATGGAGGCCCTCATCCCAACGCTGGAGAAGATCTGCGCGCTCATCGCGCTCACGTTCCTGCTCGGCCGGACCGGCTTTGTGACCCGCCTCACCCGCCGACCGGCCCGGTGGGACCCGCTGCTGGCGTTCGTCTTCTTCGGGGTGATGGCGCTGACGGAGCTCTGGATCGCCACGTCCACCCGGACCGTGCTCAACGCGCGCTTCATCTCGGTCTGCGCCGCGGGACTGGTGGCAGGCCCCTGGGTAGGCGTGGCGGTGGGGCTCGGAAGCGGAGCCGCGGCCGCCGCGCTGGAGCATTCGGCGCTGCTCGGTTACCTGCTGCCGGGAGCGCTGGGCGGGCTCGGCGGCGGCCTCGTCCGGCAGTACCGCCCCGCGTGGGCGCTCCGTCCCCTCACGGGTTTCCTTCTGGGGACCGTGTTCTCTCTCGTCGAGTCCGGGCTGGCGCTCCGCCTCGGGCGCGACAGCTCC
>CAYQDT010000725.1:0-2957 GCA_964416225.1 uncultured bacterium | reverse complement strand
CTCGTACCCGGCGCGCGCCGCCGCCTGCGTCTCCGGCGTCACCTCCGGGCGTCCCAACTCGGCCAGGAGCCGGGAGACCGCGTTGAAGTCCCTCCGCGTGGCCGGCCGCACCGCCGGTGAAGATACCTTTTCCATACCGTTCCGCCCCTCCAAATCCGCCTCGTCCGGATCCCAGCCAGCGGTGTCTCAGCCTTTCACCGCGCCCGCGGTCAGCCCGGCGCTGATCTGGCGCTGGAACAGGAGATAGACGAGGACGGTCGGCAGCATCACGATCAAGAGGGCCGCGAAGAGCGCTCCCCAGTCCGCGCTGTACTGCTGGCGCTGGGTGATCTGCGCGAGCCCGAGGGGCAGCGTGTAGAGGGCGCGGTCCGTGAGCAGCACCAGGGCGAGGGGATACTCGTTCCAGATGCCGATCACGTTGAACACCCCGGCCACCACCATTCCCGGCCGGGCGAGCGGCAGCATCACGCGCAGGAACGTCTGCCAGCGGGTGGCACCGTCCATTGCGGACGCCTCCGCCAGCTCCTCCGGCAGCGTGCGGAAGAAGCCGGAGAGGACAAAGATGGTGAACGGCAGCGAGAAGGCCACGTACACGGCGATCAGCCCGGCGTAGTTGATCACCACCCCCTGCAGGCCGGGGTAGTGGGCCACGAACCCCCGCGGGACCAGCCCGGGAATGCGCGTCTGGTTCAGCAGCAGGAACAGGGGGACCACCGCCAGGAAGATCGGGAAGACCATCCCGCCGATGAACGCGTTGAAGAGCAGGTCGCGGCCTCGGTAGCGGAAGCGGGTCAGCGCGTAGGTCGCCATGGCGCCGGTGGCCAGGATCAGCAGCACCGAGAGGGTGGTGACCACCAGGCTGTTGAGGAAGTATGGTCCCAGTCCCGGCTCGCCCTGCATCCCGAGCCACGCGCGCCCGAAGTTCTCCCAGTGCGGTTGTTTCGGGAACGACCAGGGTCCCTGGAACAGCTCCGGGGTGCTCTTGAGCGAGGTATAGGTGAGCCACGCGAGCGGGAAGAGGATCAGGCCGGAGTACAGAACCAGCGCCAGCCGGACCGCCCGCTCGCCGGGAGTGGGCTTCACGCGCGGTGAGGCTCCGGCCATCACGCCCCCTCCACCTTCCAGAAACGCTGCAGCAGGTACGTGACGGTCATCACGAGGATGAAGTTGACCGCGCCGATGGCGGTGCTGTAGCCGAACTGCTGCTCGACAAAGCCTTTCTGGTAGAGGTAAGTCAGCGCGGTCTCCGTGTTGCCCGCCGTGCTGTTCGGCGGGGCCATGATCCACACCAGCGCGAAGACGTTCATCGCGTTGATGATCAGGTGGATCACCGCCAGCCGGACGATGTCCCCCAGGAGCGGCAGCGTGATCCGGCGAAAGCGGGCGCCTTCGGAGGCCCCGTCGATCCGCGCCGCCTCGTGGATCTCGCCGGGGATGTTCTGGATGCCGGCGCGGAAGAGGAGCACGTAGAACCCGAGGACGTACCAGACGTAGGTCACCGCCACCGCCGGAAGCGCCGTGGGCCCGTTCAGCAGGGTCGGGCCCGCATCCGGAAAGAGCCGCGCCAGGCCGGCCGGCGCGTGCACTTGCTCCAGCAGGTGCCGGGGGGCCAGATAGAGGGCGTTGATCAATCCCCAGTTGGGGTTGTAGAGGAACATCCAGAGCGTGGAGACCGCCACCAGGGAAACCACGTTGGGGAAGAGGAAGAGCGCGCGAAAGAACTCCACGCCGCGGAACCGCCCCGCAAGCGTGTTCGCGAAGAGCAGGCCGAGCGTGAGGACCGCCGCCGCGACCATCCCGAAGAAGAGCAGATTGTGGAGCAGCGCCCCGCGGAACCGGTCGTCTCCCAGCAGCCGGGC
This sequence comes from uncultured bacterium, assembly GCA_964416225.1. Lineage (GTDB taxonomy): Bacteria > Armatimonadota > SYMT01 > SYMT01 > SYMT01 > CAYQDT01. Next base: position 1,098 of record CAYQDT010000725.1, on the reverse strand, counting down.
AAAGTTCTCCACCCCGACGAAGGTCATGCGCCCGGAGACGCCGCGCCAGCGGTGAAGCGCCACCCAGAAGCTCTGCTCCATGGGCCAGAGCACCAGCAGGCCGTACAGCAGCACGGCGGGCAGGAGGAGCGTGGTGACGAAGAGGACGGCGCCCCAGTCCCGCTTCCGCTTTCCGGGCTTGGCTGAAAGGAGAGTCATGTCACCGCAAGGTCGACGCGCCGCCGGGGGGATGCGCGCGGCGGGTGGGTGCGCGGCGGGTGAGAAGTGCAACGGAGGAAGCGCCGGCGGGCCGTGGCCCCGGCAGTAGTTCGCGCTCCATGCGGGAATCTCTTGCCTGGCGGCTCTCCCGAGAGAGGCGCTCCGGCTGCGGGCCCGGCCACGCCGCAAGCCGGTTCACCCGAGCGAGCGGCCGCAGTGCCGGCAGACGCTCACGCCGGGGGCGTACGCCTCGTCGCACCAGCCGCAGTAGGGCGCGCTCTCTTCGTCATGCGGGATGTGGTCGCGGTGCGGCTCTTCCGGTTCCGGAGGGGGAGCCTCCCAGAGCAGGCTGAGGTCGTAGCGCTCGTCCCGGCGGCGCTTCCACCCCGCCGCGAGACTGACGATCCCGGCAGCGGCCACCGCCAGCGCCAGCGCCAGGGAGCCCGGCAGCGGGATGGTGACGATCACCGCCGCGAGGGCCAGCAGCGCGCCGCCGCACATGAACAGCTTTTTACTCGGACGTTCGCTCATCGTGCCGTCTCGGTGATGCCGCGGCAGGCAAAACCCCGTCCCTGGTGCACCGGCAAAGGGTGACTGCCATTTGTCGGCGTCGAAATGCGGAGCAGCGCCTTCTCTATTTTGTGACAGTTCGAGCGGCGGGCGCCCCCGGACCTCCGCCGGGCGAACTTCCGCCGGGCGACCGGGTCTCCGCGGGCGGAGATGCCGGCGCCGAGCGGGAGTGCGGTGGAGGGTGCGCCTAGCGAGAACAGACCGCCGGCGGGACGTCCTGGACGTGGACGGTCACGTCTTGGATGGGGAGGGACACGCGCGGCCGGACCGGGCGGCGCGGCTGCCTCTCCTCCCGGTGGAACCGGCCCGGCCGCGCGGCACCGCGGCCGG
>CAYQDT010000724.1:0-2976 GCA_964416225.1 uncultured bacterium | reverse complement strand
GAGCGGATCGTCCACGCTGTCCAGGTTCGCCCCGCGCTCCAGCCCGATGGCGGCGTACCGCTCCACGCTGAGCTGCATCCGGATGCTCTGGAAGAGCGCCTCGGCAAGCTCGAAGATCCGCCCGCGCCACTCGGGGTGTGGGACCCCACGCGCTGCTCCGCCCAGCATCTCCGCCGCGCTTACCAGGGCCGCCTCCCGGCCCCCGCCGGAGCGCAGCGCCTCCTTCGCCTGCTCGAGGAGCGCGAGCTCCTGGCGGAGACGGGCGCGGGTATAGGCATCGTAGTACGCGCGGTAGAGTGCCTGCTGGAATCGCCAGCTCAGCTTCATGGCCGGCGTGGCGCTCCGCTCCAGCTCCTGGAACAGTCGGAGCGTCTCCTCCACGCCCCCGTTCTCCTCCAGCGGGCCGGTCCAGTTGCGCTCCAGTCGCAGCAGTCCGTCCGCGAAGCGCTCCTCGACGTCGGGGCCGAGGTAATAGCGCGCGTATTCCCGGAGTACGGCTGCCACGTCCGCGTCCGGGTCCCACGCGAAAGAGCTCCAGACACACTTGTTCACGTCATCGTTGCACCCTTCCGAGTAGCTGATGAAGCCGATGGTCTCCGGATTTCCCTGCCGGAAGATACGCGCCATCTCCCTCGGGCGGGGGTTGATCGGCTCCCGGCCTTCGGTGAGCGCGAAGGCCGGGTCCCAGTCGGGGACCGGAAACTGGCAGCGCACCGTGTGGGTGATGTCCGGATAGTTGCGGATCGGATAGCGCCGGGGAACGTCCGCCCGGAGCTGCGCGAGACTCACCCGCACCTGGGGCCCGTGGACCAGCCCCGCCAGCCACCGCGGCGGATCGGTGTGGAGGGTCCGGATCAACGCGTCGTACCACACCTTCGAGAACCCCTGCGGAGACATCCACAGCTGCGCCCTGGGATGGTAGCGGCGCAGGTTCTCCGCCTGGCGCTCCAGGAGGTCGAGCAGCACTCGCGGAGGCGTGTGCCCCGGGTCGCCGCCCGGGACGAACACCGCGTCGACGCGCGGGAGGCGGCGAAAGACGTCGCCCCATTCCCGCAGCGCGGCCTCCACCTGGGCGGGCTGCGAGTAATCCGGGTCCAGCGCGGGGTACCAGATCCACACGTCCAGCCCGTACGCGTCGGCAAGGCGGGACATCTCGACCATCATCTCCATCGGCGGGAGCGGGAAGTGCGGGCTGTCCGCGGCATCGTCCGAGCGGGGCGGAATCAGCTCCACCGCATTGCACCCGAACACGGCGAGATCCCGGAAGTACTGCTCCCACTGGCGGAGATCCCAGCCGTCGTAGGAATTGGTCTTCGGACGATAGCCGAGCTGATGCCCCCGGAGGCGGGTGCGCGGGGTCGACGTGACCTTGAGTGGGCCCGGCAGGCTGACCGAGTCCCGGCGCATCCGCAGCTCCCGCAGGAGGCGTCCCACCCCGAACAGCACGCCGCGCGCGTCGGCGCCGAGAAGGGTGACGCGGGGGGACGAGCCGCTCCACTCCGCGGCCAGGCGATAGCCTTCCGCTCCCGGGGCACCCGGCTCCGCCGCGAGCGCGCGTGCATGGAGCGCCGTCGCCGCGGTGATCGGCCCCACCGCCAGTACCGGACCCGGCTCACGCGGCCAGTCCGTCCGGACCGCCCAGCGGAGCCGGGTCCGCTTCTGGACCTCGTCCACAAGCAGCTCCACCGCCTTGCGCGCGGGTCCCGTGAGCCGCGGAGGGATGACCACCACTGCCCCTTCCAGGGAAAGCTCCCCGCGCGGCTCCGCCGCGGCTGCGGTGAGCAGGCCGCCGAGCGCCAGAAACGTGCCGAGGAGCAGCAGGAGCTTCATGGGGGTTCTCCGGTGGGATCGCGCGCCGGACCGCAGCGGCATCGTTTCCGCGGGCCGCGTCTCTGCGCAACGTGCGGCTCACGGCGGCCGGCGACCCTCCCCGCGTTTCCGCGTCGACCCGGCCCCGCGAAAAGGTGTGCGGCCACCCGAAGCGGCGGTCCCGGCGCCTTCACTCCCCGGCCACGCGGCGCCCGAGTTCTCGAGGGGACGCGGCGCGGGCGCGGGCGGCGACCCCGGCGTGTCGGACCGGAACCGGAGACGGCCGCGGCCGGAGCGAACCGCCGCACCCGCTCCAGCGCGGGAGCCGGCCCCGCCCCGCGGTCGATCAGACCAGGTTCGGCAAGGGGCCGTCGCCGCAGAAGTCGGGATTGCCGAACCGGTCGATGCGGTGGCCCATCCCGTGCGCCAGGGAGAGCAGCAGGCGGTTATGCGGCATCCGGGAGGCGTACCGGACGGAGCGGCCCATCTTGAAGCCGAGCCCGTTGCCGACCAGCACGAACGGGATATTGTCGAGCGTGTGGGTATTGCCCTTCCCCAGCTCGTTCGTCCAGACAATCAACGTGTTGTCCAGCAGGCTGCCCCCGCCGCCCGGCTCCGGCGTTTCGGCCAGCCGCTGCGCGAGGTAGGCAAGCTGGCTGCAGTACCACCGGTTGATGCGCGTCAGCTTGTCCTGCGCGTCCGTGTCGCTGTCCGGCTTGTGGGAGAGGTCATGCTGGCCTTCCTCCACGCCGAGCCAGCGCATCCGGGCCTGACCGACCGAGTTCGTGAACTGGAGCGTCGCCACGCGCGCGAAATCCGCCGCGAAGCTGTTCACCATCAGGTCGATCTGGAGCTTGCTGATCCGGGGGATGTTGTCGTTGTCGGCCCGCACGCCCGGCTCCAGTACTGGAACCGGGTGGCCGACTTCCTTACCCGCGGAGCGGAGCTCCTGCTCCATCTCACGCACCAGCGTGGCGTGCTCGTCCAGGATCTTCCGATCCTCCGCGCCGATCGTGGAGCGGACCTTATCCAGGTCCTGCTTGAGGTCGTCCATGACGCTCTTGAGCGTCGCCTGATCCTTCGCGCGGCCGTACAGCTTCTGGAACATCTGGCACGGGTTATCGATCGGCGCGATCGGCCTGTTCGGCCCGGCATACGACATCCGCG
>CAYQDT010000723.1:0-2976 GCA_964416225.1 uncultured bacterium | reverse complement strand
CCAGGAACTTTGGGGCAGCTACACCGAAAAGCTCATGCATAATCCGGGTTAGAGGGCTGTGCATCCCTTGCCGTGGGCTCACTCCGGGAAACGGGTCACCAGCGTACGGGTCACACGCATTATGTACCCACACGTCGCCCGCGTAGTACGTGTGGGTGTGCGCCACCTCGAAGTTGTAGACGGTGAACTTTCCGACCTTCGCCGTGACGCCCTCCACCGCGACGTCCCGGCCGTCCTCCCGCCGCACCTCGTCGCCATGGTGGAGGAGGCGCGCCTCGGTGAAGCCCTTCCCCTCGACCCAGAACGGGTGCCCCGGCGTAGCCTCGACCACCTTTCCGTCTTCCGTCTCCACATCCAGCACCTGCTCGGCGGGATGCACGAACGTGCGGGTGACGGTCTGGTAGCTCTGCTTCCCCGTCCCCGGATCCGCCGAGAGGACCCGGTCGCCGACCTTTATCTGCTCGATTGGCTTGTCGCCGGTTTCGGTCCGGATCACGGTGCCGGCAGTAAAGCAGGCGCCACTCGGAGCCGGCTGGGCCGGGGCGGGCTCCGCCGGCAGTCGCTCCGGCGGCACTTCGCCAGGGACGCCCCGCGCGAGGAATTTACCCTCCGCCGCGGCCGCCCCGGCCCGCGCTTCCGCGGCCATGCCCTCGGCCACGGGCGCGCAGGTCATCCCGACGGACGCGGCGTCGATCATCGCCCAGCCGAGGTTCTTGGGCGTCGGGTCGCCGACGAAGCGCCCCGTGCCGTCCCCCGTGCCCAGCGGTCCGTAGAGGACCCCCACCAGGAGGTCGAGGGCGGTGTTCTCCGCTCCCACCATCCCCCACGGCTGACCGCTCTGCGCGTTGTTGGCCTTGATCGCCTCGGCGCCCTCCTGGGCGGCGTTCAGCAGGTCGATCGGCGCCAGGCCCAGTGGATCGAGCGCGCCAACCGGATTGCCTCCGCAGTAGGTATAGAGGTTCAGGCCGCCCGCATACCCTGCCGGGTCCCGGGTGAGGAAGCGACCCATCCCCGAATCGTAGTAGCGGTAGCCCAGCAGGTGGAGGCCCGTTTCCCGGTCCGTGTAATAGCCGGCCTGTGCGCCGAAACCGAAGGGGTCCGTCACGGGGCCGGAGACCTGCTCGCCCCGTACGCATCGTACATGTGGCTGGAGAGCACGCTCCCGCCGCCGTCCAGCCGCTGCGTGACGTTCCCCTGCGGCTCGAAGGCGTAGAAGGGACTGACCGCCCGGTTCCTCTCCGGCGGGGGCGGGTCTACGTGGAGTCGGCCGGCAGCACCGTCACGGCGAAGTACGGCTGCGGGAACGCGCTGGTCCACAAAGACGGCGAGTATCCGCGCTTCGACGGGCAGGGAAATGAGCGGACGGTCACGGCTGAGACCAGCGTGAAAGGTCAGAAGCGAACGTACACGCTTGTAGCGTTCACTGTGACCGTTCAGTCGATCAGCTGGGTCTACACGCCGGGTCCAGGCGGCAAGAATGACGGCGATCGGATCTATCTCGCAACCGTCACCACCTCCCTTGGTCCGATCGAGATGACGTTCCAGAAAACAGACTTGGTCATTCTTCCAGACCACCACGAGCAGACGCGGTATCCCTATTGAAAGGAGCCTGGCCATGGGATTGGGAAGTGATCAGACGAGAGCACAAGAAATGAAAAGTGTCGCGTTGCGTGTGATCGCTGGAATACTGCTGTCATCGTCCTGCGCCGTCGCGCTCACGGTCGCGACTGTTGCCGGGGCATCGGGGATGATTAGCCAAAACGAAGCGCAGCGGGCCGCGGCATCTTTGGTGGCAAAAATCCAAGCGGCGCTAATGGTCGCCGCCGTGTTGGGCGGGGCGGTCTCCGGCATCTGCTTCAGCTATAGGGCATCACCGGCCGTTCGAAAGGTGTGCTTTTGGCTCTTTGCCCTAGTACTTGTGTGCATTGAGGCGTTCAGGCAGGTCACGGGTGGAGGATCTCGTGACTGGACGTCAGTCGGGGGATTAGCGCTCGTGCTCGCAAGCAGTTTCCTCGTCACTCGCCTTGTGCGATCTCCAGCGGCTGGCACAGGAGCAACCGGAGGATGATTGATTCGCGGCCGTGGCCATGCGCAGCTTCCGCGCATGGCCACGCGCAATCCGGTACGACGTCGTTTTCCCGTGCGGGCGTCCGGTGGAACGTCAGCCCGCTTGAGAAACTGGTTCTGCCGTGAGTTTGACGATGTGGCGTCAGGGAGTGCCCGTCATTTGCGTGTCCGTATGGTTATGCAACCCTCGACCCCTCTTCCCGATGCCGATGTCGTGCGCCTGGAGCACCTGGCCACGGAAGTAGACCCCCTGACTGCCGTGGTTTCCGGCCAGCGCGCAGAGGTCACGTGTCCGGAGCGCCAGCAGCCGGCGAAGCGCGCCCACAGCCGCTACCGGCGCTGTCTAGCGGCCCGACCGTGGAACGGGGTGCGAGTCCGTCTCCGGGTGACCTCCCGCCGGTGGTTCTGTGACCACCCAGAATGCTCGCGCCGCATCTTCGCGGAGCGGCTCCCAGGTCTCACGCTACGCTATGGCCATCGCACGGACGATCAGGCGCAGCTTCCCCGCCTCCTGGCCTATGCGCTGGGCGGCGAGGCGGGCTCGCGCGCGGGTCTCGGTGCAGCACGGAAACCCGCGCGCGAGTTTGCGGCTTACCAACGGAATGCAGCCGCAACTTGAGCGGGGCGGCGTCAAAACAAAATGACTACACACTGCTTCGGGAATTCTGCAGGAGGGTGATTGAATCCAGCGCATGCCGGAAAGCCGCCACCCTCGTGCGACCCATGCCACAGAGATGGCGGAACTGCGGCGCTCCCGAACCGCTGGGTGCCACTGGGAGTTCGACGCGCAATTTCGCGACGTGAGATTTAGGGTAACTTTGTACCGAGTTTAGCTGGGTGGACGTTATCGGTGACCATGCGCTATGCGTGGAGTCGATGAGGCTTTTCGCTGGGTGGTAGAGCGCGGTG
>CAYQDT010000722.1:0-2979 GCA_964416225.1 uncultured bacterium | reverse complement strand
CACCACAACCGCCGCCCTTCTGATGCGAAACCCGCCTTTTCGGCCGGACTTCTAGGGCCGGGGGGTGCCTCGCCAGGAGTTACCCGCCCGAACCCCCGGCCGAAAAGAAAACCAGGAGCTATCCGCCCGAACCCCGGGTGAACCACCACCCCTACAACTCGCCGCGGCGGCGAAACGGAATCTCAATCTCACTGACGAGCTGGGAGCGGGAAACATCCATATCCGCCCAGACCGCCCGCACGGTGCGTCCGTCCGCCGCCAGCTCCGGGCGGAGCGCGCAGCGAAGCGTCAGCGAGCAGGCGCCCACCTCCCAATCCGGGTGGGCGCCCTCGAAGGCGGCGATCGCCGCCAGCACCTGCTCCTTCACTGCGGCCAGATAGCCGTCCAGCGGCGCCTTATCCGAAAGGTCGGGGGTGTTCATCGGCCATCAAGTCAGTGGGAAAAAGCGGGGCGGCGACCACGCTGCAAGATCCGGGACGCTACTTCACCGCCGCCGGCACTTCGGACGGCGCGCCCACCGGCCCGAGCTGCTGGAGCGCGTACTGCAGGCCGGCGCTCCGCGACTGGCGGGCCAACTTCGCGTTGATGGAGAGGTTCGTCTCCGTCCCCTGCGTGAACCGCTCGGAGACCTGCGCCTGGATCTGCACCGGGCCGAGCGTCACGCCGCCGCTCCCGCTCACCGACCGGTCGCGGGCGGTGCTCATCGTGAGCTGCGCGGCCACCTCCAGTGCGTCCCCGGCGAAGTAATCCGGCAGCCATCCCTTCGCGAAGGCGGCCAGCAGGTCGTCCAGCGTCGCGTCCGGCTTGCCGCCCAGCGCCTGGACCGCCTCCACGTGCGCCTGCAGGTGGGCGCGCTCACTCGCCTCGATGGCGTTGGTGGCGCCCATCAGGATTCCCGCGAACATCTCTTTCAGCTCAGGCATCCGTCCTCTCTCCCTTCAGCGTCAGGCTGCTGCTCACGTCGGCCCGGGCGCTGATCCAGCCCAGCCCCACCAGCATCGAATAGACCTGCAGCAGGTCCGCCTGGTACGGCGGCCGGACATGCGCCAGGGCGATTCCCAGGGCGCACGCCGCCACGGCGCCGATCACGTGCGGGTCCCGGTACCAGACCGTGCTCTTCATCGGTGTCGCTCCCTCCAGGGCCCCATCCAGCCCTCCAGCCGGTTCTCCAGCCGGTGCAAAATCCGCGTGTTCTCGCCCGTGCGGACCTCCAGGCCCCGGATCCGCTGGAGCACCTCCGGCGTGTCCCGCTCCGCCTCGTGGGCGCGCTGCTCCAGCCGGTCCACTCGCGCCTGCAGCGCCGCGAAGACGGAGTTCGAGAGCACCGCGCCGCTCACCAGCAGGCCCAGGACCGTCCCCAGCGTCGCCAGTCCATCCTTCCAGGCCGCGCCCTGCGGGGCGGGCTGCGTCTCGGCGGCTTCGGTCATGCAAGGGCTCCGCAAGCAAAGGTCTCCGGAAACCAACGGCTCCGGAAACAAAAGGCCCCGCCGGGCAAACGCCGCGGCGGGGCTCTCTTCTGTAAACATCCTACCACGCCCCCACTCCCGGAACGCACGAATCGGCGCCGGCGGGAGGGGAGGGGGAGATGCGGATGCGAGGGGAAGGACGATGCCCCGGATCAGCCGGCCGGCACCTCCACACAGACCCGCGGATAGAGAAAGAGCAGGCGGGCCCGGATGAGGCCCGGGTCCACGCGCAGCATCGCGGCCAGCGCTTCCCGGTATGCCGCGATCTGGGGACGGTACAGCTCCGCGCGTGCGTCGACTCCGTCCCGCTCCACCCGGTCCGTCTTGTAGTCCAGCAGCTCCACGGCAAGGATCTCGGCGCCCGTGCGGTGGATCGCCACCCGGTCGAAGGTGCCGTGCAGCAGCGTCTTCCCGAGGGGGACCGCAAACCGCTGCTCCCGCCAGAGGTCGACCTCGCAGCCGGTGGGACGGGTCAGAAGCGCCCGCACCTGCGGATCGCGGAGCCACTCCCTCCATTCCTCCAGGCGGGCGCGGTACCAGGCCTCCGGCCGGCCGGGAGCCAGGACACCGGCCAGCCGCAGCAGCTCCGTCTCCTCCGGCAGCGGCTCGTCCGCCCACCCCACTTCCGCCAGCCAGGCGTGCATGAGGGTGCCGTACTCCTGCCCCTCGTTCTTCGTGAGCGCCAGGAGATCCGCCGCGCGCACCCGGCCGCCCCGCTCCAGCGAAGAGGGCGTCACCTCCCGGCTCGCCCGGTCACCGTTGCCGGAAGGGGCCAGCCGGATCGGGGCCGGGCTGCCGGAGGAGGCGGCGGGGGGCGGCGCCGCCCCGGCGAGGGCCCGGGTCCACTCCGGGTCACCGGAGCGGTGGAGCGTCACCCCGCCGGAAAAGCCTTCCTCGCAGTCGGGGCTCTTGAGGGCGGCACGCAGGATCGAGGCGTACGAAAACGGCGCCTTCTTCACCTCACCCTTCGACGTCTTCTGGAGCGGTGGGACGAGCATGTAGAGGGCGTGCCGGGCCCGGGTCATCGCCACGTAGAGGAGGCAGAGGCTCTCCTGCACCTCCGCGCGCTGCTGGCGGGCATGCGCCGCCTGGAGCTGCGGCGAGAGGGAGCGGACCCCTTTGCTCGCGATGGAAAACACGGCCTGGATCGGCTCCGTGGGATCCGGTCGGTCCAGCAGGAGCGGCCCGCGGACCGTGCCGATCCGCTTCTGGAGCTCCGGAAGCACCACCGCGTCGAACTCCAGGCCCTTCGCGCGGTGGATCGACATCACCCGCACCCGCGCCGGCGTCGGCTCCTCGATGGGCGTCTCCCGGGCCAGCCGCACGAATTCCGCCGGGCGGAGGGAGGGCTGCCGGCCATGCAGCTCCGCCAGTTGCACGAGCTGCCCCAGCCGGGTGACGCCGCGCTCGTCCGCGGAGGCGGCCAGCCCCCCGGCCCACGCGGCCACCACCGCGGCGTATCCCTCCGCCACCAGCCGGCGGCGGATCCGCCGCGCGGCCCGCGCCCGCCGGC